>DATMUT010000612.1:0-6298 GCA_035563755.1 Novosphingobium sp. | reverse complement strand
AGGCCATGTTGGTGGGAACCAGCCTGAGCCGCTCGATCTGGGCGAACCAGTGGTCGATCCATGCGGTGCTGGGCTGGGGATAGGCCGGAACGTGGCTTTCGCTCAGGATCTCGATGCCTGTGGCGCCGGTGTCGGCCACATGCTCGAGTGCCTCGTCCAGCCCCATCACCGTGCCGATGTCATCGGTATAGCTGTAGAGCGAGACGCCGTATTTGAAGCCGCTCATGCTGGCACCTTTTGCTTGTGCGTGGGAACGTAGGGTTCGCCATCCTCGATTTCGGCCAATTGCGAGAGGATGTGTTTGGGCATGTCATCGCCCACCATCTTTTGCAGGAAGGGCGTGTGGTCAAAAATCCAGTCGCGGATGGGGCGAAGGATCGCGGGGCAATGGTGAAAGATCTTGCCGGTGAAATAGGCGCCCTGTGTGACCTGGATGGTGTGGGGAATGCGCCGCTGTTCAAAGCGGAGCAGCGCCCCGCGCACCGCCGCTGTATCGGCCAGATCGTCCTTCTCCGCCCCAACCGCCGCCAGTTCGCGGGCGAGGAAGTAGCCATCCTCGATCGACATGCCTGCGCCATAGGCGGCATAGGGCGAGGTGGGATGCGCGGCGTCGCCCACCAGCGTGATGCGCCCCTTGGACCATTGCTTGAGCGGCGGACGGTCGCGTATTTCCCAGCGCTGCATATGCTCGACCGGGGTTGCCTCGATCAGGTCGCGCACCTTTTGCGAAAAGCCCTTCACGCGCGCCTTGCAAAAGCCGATGAGGTCGGTGGGCGCGGGGGCCGCCGGGTCGCAGGCTTCGAGCACCCACCATTCATAGCCCCATTTGCCCTCGTGGCGGATCGGCGTGTAGCTGACCTGGGTGGTGCGGTTATGGGCGATGATGCCCACGCCTTCCGGCTCCTTGTCGAGGAACAGATAGCCGCCCACCAGGTGCAGGCGCTGGTGCCGGATAGGCTTTGCGCCCCACAGATGCGCGCGCACGAGGGAATTGATGCCATCCGCGCCAATCAGCACATCGGCCTCGAAGTTCTCGCCATTGGCAAAGCCAAGGCGAACGCCGGCCCCAAGGTCGTCAACCTCGACCAGCTCGTGGTCCAGCCGGATGACGCCCGGCGGGATGGCATCGATCATGCGCTGGTAAAGGCCCCAGCGCAGCAGGCCAATGAAGCCACCGCCATATTCGGCCTCCACCTCGCTCGGCAGGCGCACATCGGCGCGCAACTTGCCCGTCTGGTTCTGGAAATAGGTGTGGCAAGGCGCGCCAAGGTCGTGGGTGTCAACGCCGATCAGCTTGAGCACCTTTTGCGGCGGCGGCCACAGGTTCAAGATATTGCCTGCTGCCTTGATCTCGCGCGCGCGCTCGAACAGCGCGACATCAAAGCCCAGCCGCAGGCATGCCAATGCGGCGGCCATGCCGCCCGGTCCTGCGCCGACGATGGCGATGCGTCCCTTTGCCTGGGCCATGTATTTTCTCTCCCCAAACGCATTTTTGACAGCGAATCTAGCGATGCTAAGATTGGCCTAACTTAGCGATGCTAAAATAATTGGCAAGAGGGCTGTGTCCCGCCTTGCGGGCAGCGCCAGTCTTGTTAGGGAAGGGCCAGCAAGCGGAGCGTGACGTGGCCAAGGCAAAAACATATCACAAGGAAGACCTGCGCCGGGATCTGCTGGCCGCGGCGCGCAGGCATGTGGCCGACCATGGCCACCTCTCGCTGTCGCTGCGCTCGCTGGCGCAGCAGGTGGGGGTCAGCACGGCTGCTCCCTACTACCACTTTACCGACCGGCGGGCCTTGCTGCTGGCCCTTGCCAGCGAAGGTTTCGAGGAACTGATGGCGAGTGCGAATGCCATCGTGCTTGGCCCCGAGGCGGTCGCCGACCAATTGCTGGCGCTGGGCGCGTCGTTTCTTGATTTCACCTCGCGGCAACCGCGCCTTGTCGAATTGATGTATGAGAGCGAATTGACCTCGCCCGAGATCGACCCGGCGCTGTTGGCTTACCAGGACAGGGCCTATCGTATCCTGCTCAAGCTTATGTTTGCGGCATTGCCACAGCTTGCCGAGGTCGAGATTTCCGTGCGGGTGATGGCATTCTGGTCAGCCATTTATGGCTATGCGATGCTGCGCTCGAAGCTAATGCTCAAGCCCTACGAGCCTTCGGACCTGTCGGCGCAGGCCATCGACAGCCGCGTGCTGGCCCAGGCGGTGAGGGCTGCGCTGGCGCATTGAGCGTGGCGCTCGAACGCGGGCCAGCGCAGCGAAAGTTCCGGTTCACATTCGAGCCGCTAGAATGCGCCGGCATTAAACGGGTGTGGTGCATGAAACGAGCCTTCGGTTCCTTGGTGCTTTGCGCTGTCTGCTTGGCCTGGCCGGGCTATGGTGTTGCCCAAACGGCGGCGCTGGGCGGCGCCAACCGCGCGACATGGGGCGTGGCGCCTGCCATGCCTGTGGCCGGCGCGCCGCTGCCCGCTGCCGCTCAGGCGCAGATCGACGCCCTGCGCATCAGTCAGGTGCCGCCAGCGCAACTGGTGCGCGAAATGGACGCACAGCGGCGGCAGGCCAGCCAGATTGCCGATCCGACCCAGCGCGAGGCGGCCCTGAAGGCATGGCAGCGCGCCATGAGCGACCTTGAGCGCGAGGCGGCCACGCGCTCGTTGCTGCGCGACCTGTATTCGAGCGATCAGCCGCGCGAGCAGATGACCTGGTTCTGGTTCAACCAGTTCAACGTCCACGCGCAAAAGCGCGACATCCGCGCCATGGTCGGCGATTACGAGGACACCATTCGCGCGCATGCGCTGGGCCATTTCCGCGACCTGCTCGAGGCCACGCTGCGCCACCCGGCCATGCTGCGCTATCTGGACAATGACCAGAACGCGGTTGGCCGCATCAACGAAAATTACGCCCGCGAGATCATGGAGCTGCATACTTTGGGTGTTGGCGCCGGCTACACCCAGAAGGACGTGCAGGAACTGGCGCGGATCCTGACTGGCGTTGGCATTCGCCTCGATCCCGATGCGCCGCGGCTCAGGCCCGAATGGCAAGCGCTGTATCAAAGGCAGGGCCTGTTCGAGTTCAACCCGGCCCGCCACGACTTTGGCGTCAAGCAGTTTATGGGCCACACCATCGCCGGGTCTGGCTATGGCGAGGTCAGCCAGGCGCTCGACATCATTGCCAATTCGCCCATTACCGCGCGGCGCATGTCGACCCGCATTGCCACCTATTACATGGGCGATGCGCCGCCGGGCGCGGTGGTCGATCGGATGGTCGCGGCCTGGCAGCGCTCGAGAGGCGATATTGCGACAGTGCTGCAGGCCATGACCACTTCGCCCGAATATGCCGCTTCGCCGGGCCGCGCCTTCAAAGACCCGATGCACTATGTCGTTTCGGCGGTGCGCATGGCTTATGGCGCGGGCGGCGATGGCCGCACGATCCTGAATGTCGACCCCATGCTGGGCTGGCTGCGCCGCATGGGCGAGACCCCTTATGGCCATGAAACGCCCGACGGATATGCGCTGGGCGCAGGCGCGTGGACCGCGCCCGGGCAGATGGCGATCCGCTTCGAGATCGCCAAGGCGATCGGCAATGGCTCTGCCGGGCTGTTCCGTCCGCGCGGCGAGGGGGTGAGCGATCGTCCGGCCTTTCCGCAATTGCAGAATGCCCTGTGGTATGGTGGCCTTGGCTCCAGCTTTTCGCCGCAAACGCGCGGCGTGCTCGATCAGGCCGGCAGCCCGCAGGAATGGAACATGCTGCTGCTCAGTTCACCCGATTTCATGCGCCGATAGGCCGCTGCCAGGGACCACGCCGATGACCTTGCTCAATCGTCGTCAATGGATTGCAGGTGCCGCGCTTGCCGCGCCAATGGTGTGTGCCGGGCGCGTTTTTGCAGCCCCTGCCGCGGGCGATGCCCGCCTGCTGGTGGTGTTCCTGCGCGGGGCCTATGATGCCGCCAATATCGTCATCCCCAGGGGCAACAGCTTCTATCGCGAGGCGCGGCCAACGATTGCCCTGGGCGAGCCTGACCCGGCCAACCCCGATGCGCCGCTGCCGCTCGATGCCGACTGGTGCCTGCACCCCGCGCTCAAGGACAGCATCGGGCCGCTATGGCAGGCCCGCCAGATCGCCTTCGTGCCCTTTGCCGGCACCGACGACATGAGCCACAGCCATTTCGAGACGCAGGACACCATCGAACTGGGCCAGCCTTTGGGGGGCAGCCGCAACTATCAGTCGGGTTTTATCGGGCGGCTGGCGGCGGTGCTTGATGCAGGCCAACAGGGCACAAGGCCGATTGCCTTTACCGAGCAATTGCCGCTCAGCTTTCGCGGTGGCCCGGTGGTGCCCAATATCGCGCTGGGCAATGCCGCCGGCAAGCCGCCGCTCGATGCGCGCCAGCAGCAATTGATCGAGGCGATGTATCGCGGGCAGAAGGTGGCCGGCGTCAACCTCGAGGCGGCCGTGGCGCAGGGTTTTGCCGTACGCCAGCAGGTCTTCGCCTCGATCCAGTCCGAGATGGAGCAGGCCGGGCGCGGCGCGATCAGCGCCAAGGGTTTTGAGCTGTCGGCGCGGCGCATTGGCCGTCTGATGCGCGACCAGTTCAACCTGGCCTTCGTCGATGTTGGCGGCTGGGATACGCACGTTAACCAGGGCGGCGCGCAGGGCTATCTGGCGGGGCGCATCGGCGAATTGGGCCGCGCTTTGGCCGGTTTCGTCGACGAGATCGGGCCGCAGGCCTGGCGCAGCACAACGGTGGTTGTCATCTCCGAATTTGGCCGCACCTTCCGCGAAAATGGCGACAAGGGCACCGATCATGGGCATGGCAGCACCTATTGGGTGCTGGGCGGCGGCATAAACGGCGGCCGGGTCGCCGGCCCGCAGGTCAGGCTGGCGCCCGAAACGCTGAACCAGGGGCGCGATCTGCCGGTCCTTACCGACTATCGCAGCCTGATAGGTGGCATATTGGCGCGCCAATATGCCTTGTCCGATGCGCAACTTGGCAGGGTGTTTGCCGGAACAGGCAAAGCAGAGCTGAACCTGCTGTAGCTTCGGCCTGCTCTGGCGCTTTCGGGCATAGGCACATCGGCGCGCGGCACTAAGATGGCGATTGTATTGGCGAGCAGCCCTGTTTCGGGAGCGGAGAGGCAGCAGGATGGCAATCACATGACCCGCAAGGCCGTTGTGTTCGGTGCTGGCGGGATTGGCGCCGCGCTGGTCCATGCGCTCGCGGCCAGCGGCGCCTATGACGCCATCCATGCCGGGCAGCGTGACCCTTGCGCCGATTGGCCTGCGGCGGTCGTGCCCTTTGCCTTCGATCTGGCGCAGGAAGACACCATAGCCCGTGCCGCCCAGGCAATTGGCGGGCCGGTTGATCTGGTGATTGTCGCCAGCGGTGTCCTGAGCGATCCGGCGCGCGATATTGCGCCTGAAAAATCCTTTCAGGCTATTGATGCCGGGGCAATGGCGCATGTGCTGGCCATAAACACCATCGGGCCGGCGCTTATCGCCAAGCACATGCTGCCGCTCTTGCCGCGCGATCGCCCTTCGGTGTTCGCGGCGCTGTCCGCGCGCGTTGGCTCGCTTGGCGACAACCGGCTGGGCGGGTGGCACAGCTATCGGGCCAGCAAGGTGGCGCTCAACATGTTGCTGGCCAATTTCGCGATAGAAATGGCACGCAGCCACCCGCAGGCCGTGATTGTGGGGTTGCATCCCGGAACGGTTGCCACCCGGCTGTCGGAGCCATTTCGCGGCAGCGTTCGGGCAGGCCAACTCTTCGCGCCCGAGCGGGCGGCCGAACAATTGCTGGGCGTGATAGAGCGGCTGGGCCCGCAAGACAGCGGCGGCGTCTTCGCCTGGGATGGCCAGCGTCTGGCGTGGTGAAGGGCCAGACCCAATAAATACCACAACGCGCTTGGGAATGCATGAGAACGGGTGGGAATGTAAACTGGCTGGGGCGGGAGGATTCGAACCTCCGCATGGCGGTACCAAAATCTAATGCGGCACCGCAGGCCACGCTCCAGCCTCGTTAAGACCCGCAGATTTCTGCGGGTTTCCTATAGCTAAGAGATAAGCGCGGGAGTTCAAGTCAAATCATAGCGGAAATCATGGCGGACGCTGTGCCCGATGGTATCTTCAGTGGGATATGGTTCTTCATCGCTCGACTGGCTGCGGCGCAGCGTTTGCAGGCAATACGGTACTGCTCCGCCTTGTGGCTGTACGAATTTTTACAAGGCTGCCAGCGATTGCCCCTTTACCTCGAAGGCGATCACGATCAGCCTCGCCGCCAACGTCTACGGCAGATGGAGAGG
>DATMUT010000611.1:0-4161 GCA_035563755.1 Novosphingobium sp. | reverse complement strand
TATCAGCCCTGGCCCGAGGAGGTGAACCGCAAGATCATCGGCGCCATCGCCCGCCTGCATTTTGCCCCCACCACCACGGCCGCCGCAGCGCTGGCGCGCGAAAATGTGCCGACCGAGCGCATTCATGTGACCGGCAATACGGTGATCGACGCGCTGCACTGGGTGTCGGACCGAATCGCCGCCGAGCCGGCGCTGGCGCAGGGCCTGACCGCGCTGGAGCAGCGCTTTGTCGGCAAGCGCATCATCGGCGTGACCAGCCACCGGCGCGAGAATTTCGGCGGGGGCCTGGCCAATATCGCCGAGGCGATCCGCCAGATTGCCGCACGCCCCGACGTGGCTATAATCTTTCCGGTGCACCCCAACCCCAACGTGCGCGCGGTGATGGACGGGGCGCTGGCGGGGCTGGCCAATGTCGCGATGATCGAACCGCTCGATTACCCCCATTTCGCGCGGCTGCTTGGCCTGGCCGAGATCATGCTGACCGATTCGGGCGGCGTGCAGGAGGAAGCACCTGCGCTGGGCAAGCCGGTGCTGGTCATGCGCGAGACGACCGAGCGGCCCGAGGGCGTGGAAGCGGGTACGGCCAGACTGGTCGGCACCGAAGTGACCGCCATCGTTTCCGAAATCTTCAATCTTCTCGACAATAAAGACGCCTACGAAGCCATGGCTCGCGCGCACAACCCGTTCGGTGACGGACAGTCGGCCCCGCGCATTACCGAGATTCTGGCGCAGGACATTGTGACGGGGAACATTTCCGCATGAAATCGGACAACAAGCCTGACGTCTGCGTGGTGGGGCTGGGCTATATCGGCCTGCCGACCGCCGCCATCATCGCCCGCGCCGGCTGCCGCGTGATGGGCGTGGACGTGTCGCAACACGTGGTCGACACAATCAACCGCGGCGAGATCCATATCGAGGAAGTCGATCTCGACGGTCTGGTGCAGGGCGTCGTCGCGCGCGGGCTGCTCTCGGCCTCGCTCGAGGTGGCGCCGGCCGATGTTTTCGTGATCGCCGTGCCCACGCCTTTCGACAAACAGCACCAGCCCGACATCTCGTATGTGCTGGCAGCGGCACGCAATGTCGCGCCGGTGCTGAAAGCTGGCGACTGCATCATTCTGGAGTCGACCTCGCCGGTGGGCACCACCGAGCAGATGCGCGACATGATCGCCAGCATGCGCCCCGACCTGAAGGTGCCCGGCCTCACGCGCGAGACGCCCGACATCTCGATCGCCTATTGCCCCGAGCGCGTGCTGCCCGGCCGCATTCTGGAAGAGCTGACCAATAACGACCGCTCGATCGGCGGCATCACGCCGCGTTGCGCGCGCAAGGCGCTGGCCTTCTACAAGCGTTTCGTGCGCGGCGCCTGCATCACCACCGATGCGCGCAGCGCCGAGATGACCAAGCTGGTCGAAAACGCCTACCGCGACGTCAACATCGCCTTTGCCAACGAGCTGTCGATCGTGGCCGACCGCATGGGTCTGGACGTGTGGGAGGTCATCAAGCTGGCCAACCGCCACCCGCGCGTCAACATCCTGCAGCCGGGGCCCGGCGTGGGCGGCCATTGCATCGCGGTCGACCCGTGGTTCATCGTGGCCAGCGCGCCCGAGGAAACGCCGCTGATCCGCACCGCGCGCGGGGTGAACGACGGCAAGATCCGCCACGTCATCGCCCGCGCCGACGCTTTGGTCGAGGCCCATCCAGGCGCGCGCGTTGCCTGCCTTGGGTTGGCGTTCAAGGCCAATATCGACGATTTCCGCGAAAGCCCCGCGCGCCTTGTGGCCGCGACGCTGGCGCGCAAATATGGTTCGCGCATCAATATTGTCGAGCCTTATGCAGCCGAACTGCCCCGCGAGTTCGAGGGCACCGGCGCGCTCCAGATCGATATCGACGAAGCGCTGGAAGAGTGCGACATCCTTGTCGTGCTGGTCGATCACGACATCTTCCGTGTGGTGCCGCTGGCCGAACGCGCCAGCAAGATCGTGTATGACACGCGCGGCATCTGGCCCGACCAGCCAAAGCCGGCCAGCGAAGCGGCCGAAGGGCTGCGCCTGGCCTCCTAGGTTCCCTGCCCCCCGCGAGTGGACAGGTCGGCCCCGCACGCAATGGCGCGCGGGGCCGATGCCGCTTTAGCGGCAGACGCGCACGCGGTGATGATGGCGCCAGGTCCACCAGCAGCGCGGATGATGGCGGCCATGCCAGTGGCGCGGCCCCGGGTGGTGCCAGCCATGATGGGGCGGCGGAGGCGGCGGCTGGGCCATGGCGGCCCCTGCCGAAATGGCGAGCGTGGCGGCGGCCAGAGCGCCGGCGATGATCTGCTTCATGCGCGACATGTCATCTCCTGTTGCTGCGCGGCCGGGGGCAGGCACGATAATGCCCGCCCCCTCACATGCCGCACCAAAGTTAACGCATGGCGCGCCACTATGCTCCCCGCAGCGGGTCAGAATCGCGCGCCCACCGTCAGGTTCCACGTGCGCGGATCGCCGTAATAGACGGTCTGGATATTGCCCACGCTCGAAAACTCCTGCCCGTCGGTCTTGTAGAGCGAATTGGTCACGTTCTTGACCATGCCGCGCAGATAGAAGCGCCTGTCGAAATCGACCTGCGCATACAGATTGCCCAGCCAGTAGCCCGGCTCCATCAGCCCGGCGCGGTTGTCGACCGAGAGCCACTGCTTGCCCACAAAGCGCAGGTCACCGCCCAGCGTGAGCTGCGCGCGCGTCGTGACCGGAATGCGATAGTCGCCCGAGAGGCGCAGGGTGAGCGGCGGCGCGAAGGCGGGCTGGCAGGTGATCTGCGTGCCGGTGGGGTTGCAGCTGAACGAAGGCGCGCGCCGGCCATCGTTGAACTCAAGGTATTTGGCGTTGAGGTAGCCCACCGACAGCCCCACCGTCAGCGCGTCGGTCGGGCGCACGCTGGCCTCGTACTCGATACCCCAGATGCGCAGCTTGCCCGCGTTGATGACCGGGAAACTGCCGCCCGTGATGCCCGTATTGCCCCCGCCCACACGCGCCTGGAAATCGCGATAGTCGGAATAGAATACATCGCCCGACAGCTGCACCCGCCCGTTGAGGAAGGTCGCCTTGGCGCCGCCCTCGTATGTCCAGACCGTCTCGGGCTTGAAGGTGGGCACGACCTGCGTGGTCCCGTTCACCGACAGCGTCACATCGCTCAGCCCGTTGACGCGGCCGTTAAAGCCGCCCGACTTGAACCCGCGCGAGGCCGAGGCATAGAGCATCGTATTGTCGGTCGGCTTGTAGCTGAGCGTTGCCGAAGGCGTCCAGGCGCGGAAAGTGGCGTGGTCATAGCCATTATAGGGCGCGGGCAGGCTGTTGGGGAAGACGAAGGTCGAGGTGATGGTGATCGGGTAGATGCTGCTCGAGGTGATGGGCGTTGTCGTGCGGAAATAGCGCTTCGTCTCGCTGGTATAGCGCAGGCCCGCCGTCAGCGAGAGCTTGGGCGTGAAGCTGTAGGTGAACTGGCCGAAGGCGGCATAGCTCTTGGTGTTCTGCTTGTCGTCGATGTAGCGGATGAAATTGAGCGGCGTGCCGACATATTGCAGATAGCTGTTCGCATAGGCTTCCTGATGCGAATTGACCTGCTCGTCGAGGTAATAGAGCCCGAACACGCCCTTGAGCTTGGCCATGTCGACCTTGAGCTGCAGCTCCTGGCTGAACTGGCGCTGGAAGGTGCCCACGAACACATCGCCCAGCTGCGCCGTGGTCGCGTCGATATCGACATAATAGTCGGTGCGCAGCTTGCGATAGGCGGTGATCGAGACAAGGCTGAGCGCGGGCGTGAGGTCATAGGTGGCCGTGCCCGACACGCCCCAGTGGTTCAGCCGCTGCCCCTGCCCCGGCTTCAGGCTGGTCGAGGCCTGATAGTTGTAGCGCGCGGTGGGCGCCGACTGGATGATGAAGGGCGTGGCGGCGGTGAAGGTGGAATTGTAGTTGAAGCCCACAAGGTCGGCCGTGGCATAGCCCAGCGTGGGCGCGGTGCGCTGGTGGGTGTAATCGCCCGCGATCTGGATCTCGAGCCGGTCGGCCGGCTTCAGCCGCAGGATCGAGCGCACCGAGGTGTTGTCGCGGTTATTGTATTTCAGCCCCGTCAGCGGATCGGTGACGATCCCGTCGCGGTGGTCATAGATGCCCGCGACCGAAAGCG
>DATMUT010000610.1:0-7312 GCA_035563755.1 Novosphingobium sp. | reverse complement strand
CGCGAAGAAGCTGATCGAACTGGGCTTCAGCCTGATCGCCACGGGCGGCACGGCCAAATATCTGGCCGAGCAGGGTGTGGCCGTCGAGCAGGTGAACAAGGTGGCTGAGGGGCGCCCGCACATCGTCGACAAGATCATCGACGGCGAAGTGGCGCTGATCATCAACACCACCGAGGGCTGGCAGAGCCTGAAGGACTCGCAGTCGATCCGTCAGGCCGCGCTGAAATCCAAGGTGCCCTACTTCACCACCGCTGCCGCCAGCCTGGCCACGACCGAGGCGATTGAAGCTTTGCGCCGTGCCAACCTTGAAGTGTGTCCGCTCCAGTCCTATTATAGCTGACCGATCACGTCCTCCCCACAAGTCGGACGGCCCCGCCCGTTGTCAAATTCGGTGACAACGGGGCGGGTTTCGTCAACGTGGCGGGGAGGGGCATAAGGAAGAATTACGGATGGCAAGTGTCGAAAAGCTGCCGATGCTGGCGTATGGCTATGAAAAGCTGACCGCCGAGCTGAAAGCGCTGCGCGAGGAACGGCCGAAGATCGTCGACGCGATCGAGGAAGCGCGCGCGCACGGCGACCTGTCGGAAAATGCCGAATATCATGCCGCCAAGGAACGTCAGGGCCAGGTCGAGGCAACCATCGCCGATCTTGAGGACAAGATCAGCCGTGCCCAGATCATCGACCCGACCACGCTGTCGGGCGACCGGATTGTTTTTGGCGCGACCGTGCATCTGCTCGATGATGACGACAAGCCGGTGCGTTACCAGATCGTCGGCCCTTATGAGGCGGACGCCAAACTGGGCCGCATCAGCTACAATTCGCCTTTGGGCAAGGCGCTGATCGGCCGCCGGGTCGAGGATGAGGTCGAGGTGACGGTGCCCTCGGGCGACCGGTTTTACGTGGTCGAGAAGATCGAGTTCATTTGACCCGAAGTCCGGGGTGGCCGTGAGCTACCCCGCTCGTTGCCTTGGCGACTGGTTCTTGCGAGCCGCCTGCAGGCATAAAAAAGGCCCCGCATCGCGGGGCCTTTTGCCGTTTGCAGCCTGTTTGCGACAAGCTGCCCCGGTCCTCAGCCCTCGGGCTGGGCCGGGTCAAGCAGGCGGTGCAGGTGCACCACGACATACTTCATCTCGGCATCATCAACGCTGCGCTGCGCAGCGCCGCGCCACGCCTCGACCGCCGAAGCGTAATCGGGGTAAACGCCGACAACGTCGAGCGCCTTGAGGTCGACGAATTCCAGACCCTGCGGATCGCTCACGCGGCCGCCCATGACAAGGTGAAGTTTCTGCATTTTCGGTCCCGGTACAGAAGAGGGGAGAGGCTTTGCGCATAGCATTGCGCTATTGATAAACGCAATCATTGCCACCGATTCGCACGTGCGAAATTTGCAGCGAAACCGGCGGAAAACGCACAAATTCGCAGCAAGCTACGCGCCAGCCAGGGCTGCGGCTACCTGTCGGACCGGGGCAAAGAGGCCATCGCCGCCTTGCCCAGCGCCTTTGCCCGCCGAGCCAACTGCGTGGCCTTGGTTTGCGCCTGTCGTAATGCGTTGAGCGCGCTGTCCTTTGTGCGCTTGCGGTCGATCCGGCGGCCAAGCGCCATCGCCCCTGCCAGAATTTGTTTGCGCCCGGCCCACATCAACAGTGCAGACACCGTGCCAGCCACCACGCCGCGATTGTCTCCGGCAATCTCGATTGCCTGCCACATCCATTTGCGTGCCGTCTGCTCGGCATCATAGCTCAGGCGCCGCTTCAGTTCTTCGGGTTTGGCCAGTGATTTGGCGGCATCGAAGCGGGCGGTGAAATCGGCGAGGGCAGCGTTGCGGACCGCCCGCAGCTTTTCAAGCTCGTCCTCGGCGCGGCTCATGGCGCCTCTCCTTCATCGCGGTCCGGGCCAAGGCCCAGCACACGGCACAGCCTTTGCCAGCCCGCATAGGCCGGAAGGGCCGCAAGCGCGCTGATGCCCAGCAACCCGCCGGCCACCGCGCCCAGCACCTCGGCGGCGGCAAAGCCCAGAACGCGGCGCAGTCGTCGCCAGGCTGCATAAGCGGCAAGGGCCGCAAGCGCGATAACGACCAGCAGGCCGCCAACCACCGCGCCCAGCGCCGCCCACGGCCCGATCAGCGGCGCCAGCGCCAGCAACAGGCCCATGACCAGCGCCAACAGGACAAAGAACAGCAGCGCCAGAACCAGCAGGGCCAGAAGCGCAATCCGGCCTGTCAATCGCGCAGCCAGGACCGCCCGCGCCTTTTGGAAAGCCACTTCGGCGCGGCAGGCGCCAAGCCCCGAATCGATCAGCGCGGCAATCTCATCAAGGACGCTCGTCTTGCCCGAAGCGCCCGCCTCGGAGTCTTCCGGCGGAAACTCATCTGTCGACATATGGTTGCTGGTCCCGTCCCGCTGCATATCCGACCGATACACGCTGGCCCCGAGTGATGTGAAGGCTTTACAGGCGGTTGCCAGTCAAAATGGGCCGGTGCCGCCCCGCGGCCCGGCCCCGAAAAGCGCCTGGCTTGAACGCCGCGCCTCGGCATGGCTGCCCAGGCGCGGCATTCCCGGTGTTACTCGCTGTCGCTGCCCTTGAGCGTGCGGGCCAGCAGGAAGCCGACCACAGCAGCAGCGCCCAGCGCGGTCGCCGGGTTGTTCTTGACGAATTCCTTGGCGTCACCGCCCAGTTCGGCCAGATCCTTGGCCTCGAGCTTGGCGGCGGTTTCCTGGATCTGGCGGGCGGCAGCGCGGGCATAGTCGCCGTATTTCTCGCCCAGATTGCCGTCCAGCTTGCCGGCGTTGTCGGCAATCAGCTTGCCCAGCGCTGCCAGCGCGTCGCTGCTCTTGGTCTTGCCGTCGGCAGCCAGCGCCAGTGCGCGTTCCTTGGCCTGCTCGCCAATTGCCTTGGCCTCCTCGGCCAGATCGGTGCCGATCTTGTCGGCATAAGGCCCCGCGCGATCGGTCAGGTCCTTGCCAAAGGCGATAGCGCTTGCCTTGGCGTCATCAATGGCCTTGGCAAAGCGGGCCTTGGCTGTGCCTGCTGCGTCAGAGGCGGCTTCGGCAGCCCCGGCCACATCGGCAATGAGGGTGGAATCGGGCGAAATATCCTTGATCTCGGCCATGGCTTGCTGCTCCTTTGCTCCGACGCGCCGACAGCACATTCGTTTGTTGTGCCAAATGGTCCGGCGGCATGTGCCTATATGCTGCAATGCACCTTGCCTGCCAAGGTTCCGCTGCTAAGGGGATGCACAAGTCAGGCGCGCCAGTGAATGGCCGAGAGGAGATGAACCCGCAATGACCGCGATTATCGACATCCACGCCCGCGAAATTCTCGACAGCCGTGGCAACCCCACCGTCGAGGTCGACGTCCTGCTCGAGGACGGCAGCTTTGGTCGCGCGGCGGTGCCTTCGGGCGCTTCGACCGGCGCGCACGAGGCCGTTGAACTGCGCGACGGCGACACGTCGCGCTACATGGGCAAGGGCGTGACCAAGGCCGTTGAGGCGGTCAACGACGAGATCCACGAAGCCCTGGTTGGCCTTGACGCCGAGGACCAGCGCGACATCGATCTGGCCATGATCGAGCTGGACGGCACCGAGAACAAGGCCCGTCTGGGCGCCAACGCCATTCTGGGCACCTCGCTGGCAGTGGCCAAGGCGGCTGCTGATGCGCGCGGCCTGCCGCTGTACGCGTATGTCGGCGGCGTTTCGGCGCATGTGCTGCCGGTGCCGATGATGAACATCATCAACGGCGGCGAGCATGCCGACAACCCGATCGACTTCCAGGAATTCATGATCATGCCCGTGGGCGCCGACTCGATCGCCGAGGCCGTGCGCTGGGGCAGCGAGATCTTCCACACGTTGAAGAAGGACCTGTCGGCCAAGGGTCTGGCCACGGCCGTGGGCGACGAGGGCGGTTTTGCCCCCAACATCGCCAGCACCCGCGCCGCGCTCGACTTCATCGGCGCCTCAGTCGAGAAGGCCGGCTTCAAGCTGGGCAGCGACATCCAGCTGGCGCTCGACTGCGCCTCGACCGAGTTCTTCAAGAACGGCAAGTACGAAATCTCGGGCGAGGGCCTGTCGCTCTCGCCGGTCGAGTTCGCCGAATATCTGGCCAAGCTGACCGCCGACTATCCGATCATCTCGATCGAGGACGGCATGAGCGAGGACGATTTCGAGGGCTGGGCCGCGCTGACCGAGCTGGTGGGCAAGAAGGTGCAGCTGGTGGGTGACGACCTGTTCGTGACCAACCCCAAGCGCCTGACCATGGGCATCGAGAAGGGCCTGGCCAACTCGCTGCTGGTCAAGGTCAACCAGATCGGCACGCTGACCGAGACGCTTGAGGCGGTGAGCATCGCCCAGCGCAACGGTTACACCGCGGTCATGTCGCACCGTTCGGGCGAGACCGAGGACAGCACCATTGCCGACCTGGCGGTCGCCACCAACTGCGGTCAGATCAAGACCGGCTCGCTGGCCCGTTCGGACCGGCTTGCAAAGTACAACCAGCTCATCCGCATCGAGGAGCAGCTGGGTGTGGCCTCGCGCTATGCGGGCAAGTCGGCTTTCGGTCGCCTGTTGGGCTGATCGCGCGCTGAAAGGCCAAGCGAAAGGGGCGCCCCGCAACGGGCGCCCCTTTTGTTTTGCCGGCTGGTAACGGTCTTATCCGCCGGGTGTGGTGCGGTGGGCCGCGAAGTAGGCTTCCATGCGCTCGCAGCCCAAGGGCGACAGGCGCACGAAGGTGCGGCGCGCGTCATCCTTGTCGACTTCGCGCAGGATGAGTTGCTTGTCCTCTAGGATGCGGATCCAGCGCAAGGCTGTTGTGGGGGGGACCGCCGCGCCAATGCAGGCGCTGGTGACGGCAATGCGCTTCTGGTTCTTTTCGGCCACGTAGAGGTCGAGCAGCATGTCCCATGCCGGTTCGCCAAACAAATCATCGTCACCAAAGATCTGCCCGCGTCGCCGCCGGTTGCGATAAATCGACATGGCCATATCTACCGGGTCGCAATTGGCCTGCTCGCAGGGTTCGCCATCGCGCTGCTCGGCAATTTCGCCCAGCTCGTCGGCCATCCGGGCCAGCTCGGAGGTCAGCTCCGAGAGCCGGTGAACGCTTTTGGGCGCAGCACTGGTCCAGCGTTTGTTGTGCAACATCGTCGTCTCTACCCTGGTATAGGTGTAGCCGAGGATTGCAGACGGTTGGACCTGACCGCCGACCACCACTTCGGCATGGATCGATTTCATCTATTTTGGAGTATCATGCGTCCAAATTAGAGGATTTCAAACACCAAAGGGTAGCAAGGCACTAAGTGTTTAGTCTGATATGGAGGTATTTTCATCCGTTTTGGATGCTTTTATCAGCGCGTCGATACAGGCTGACAGGTGCGCAGCCGCCAGAGACTCACCAATCTGGTCAAGCTCGTCCAGGCATTCGCGCAGGTGACGCAGCAGCGTCGCGTTACGCTTTACGCCCTGGACTGTGCTGAACATGGCCGCCTCCATCGTCATCAGGAACGGCTCGGTCCCCCGGGGCATTCCCGGGAAGCTGCTCGCAACTGACGGAATTATCACGTAATCCGTCAGCTTGCCGCGTGTCATGCGCGCCTTGCCGGTATGCTTCAACGATGCTGGCGATTTGGTCTTTTCCATCCAGACCTCTCCTTGCAACGCTAACGCATACGGAGAAACACATACATGTATTTACTCGGAGGCGCTAGCCTGATCTCGTTCTCACAATCGGTTGCACGATTGAATACGGGACCGTTCTGCCACTTTGTAAGGCGATGGAAAAGTGAATTGCGTGAACACCCCCCTCCGTAATGTCCCGGGCTAGCCGGGGAGGGGGGTATCCTGTCAGGTTAAAATGTCATCGGCAGTTTTGCCGCTTGCCCTGCCTTCAGGCGAAGCGTTCCTTCAGCGCCAGCAGGGCGAGGGCTGCCTTGGCTGCCTCGCCGCCCTTGTCCTTCTGTGCAGGGTCTGCCCGCACGATGGCCTGCTCTTCGTTCTCGACGGTCAGGATGCCGTTGCCGATCGCAACCCCATCCATGGTGAGTGCCATGATGCCGCGCGCGCTCTCGCCCGCGACGATCTCGAAGTGATAGGTCTCGCCGCGGATGACGACGCCGATGGCAACATAGCCATCGTAATCGCCCGACTGGTCGGCCAGAGAGATCGCGCCCGGAATTTCGAGCGCGCCCGGCACGGTGATGACATCGACATCATGCCCGGCCGCCTTGAGCGCCGCCTTGGCGCCGGCCACCAGCATGTCGTTCAGGTGGTCATAGAAACGGGCTTCGACAATCAGGAAACGGGCCATGGTTTTTGCTTTCAATCGATGCTGCGTTCGCCAACGATGGACAGGCCATAGCCTTCCAGCGCGACAAGCGTGTGATGGGTGTTGGTGAGCAGGACCATGTCATGCACCCCCAGCTCCGCCAGGATCTGGGCGCCCACGCCATAGTCGCGCAGCTCTTCCATGGCAAAGGGTTCGCCCGTCAGGCTCTGCTGGCGCACCTCGATCACGCGCGAGAGCGGGTTGCGGCCCGGGCGCGACACCATGACGATCACGCCGGCGCCTTCCTGCGCGATGATCTCCATCGAGCGCTGCAGCAGGCTGCCGCGGTCGTTATCCTCGCCCAGCATGTCCGAGAACATGGAGTATGCGTGCATGCGCACCAGCGTGGGCTTGCTGGGGTCGATGCGCCCCTTGAGCAGCACGAGGTTCTCGTCGCCCGTGGCCTTGTTGTAATAGCAGCGCGCGGTCCACTCGCCGCCATGACGGCTGGTGAAGGTGGTCTCGTTCTTCTTCTCGACCATGCGGTCGTGCTGGCGGCGATAGGCGATCAGGTCGCGGATCGTGCCGATCTTGATGCCGTGCATGCGGCCAAAGGTGATGAGGTCGTCAAGGCGGGCCATCTCGCCATCGTCGCGCATGACCTCGCAGATCACGCCCGAGGGGTTGAGGCCGGCCAGGCGCGAGATGTCGACCGCTGCTTCGGTGTGGCCGGTGCGCACGAGCACGCCGCCGGGCCGCGCCCGCAGCGGGAACACATGGCCGGGGCTGACAATGTCGGCCGCGCCCTTGCTGCCGTCGATGGCGACCGAGACGGTGCGCGCGCGGTCAGCGGCCGAAATGCCGGTGGTGATGCCTTCCTTGGCCTCGATCGAAACGGTGAAAGCCGTGCCCAGCGGGGTGCCGTTGCGGCGGCTCATGGGCTCGAGGCCCAGCTGTTCGACGCGCTCGGCCGAGAGGGCGAGGCAGATAAGGCCGCGGCCATAGGTGGCCATGAAATTGACGGCGGCAGGCGTTGCCATCTGCGCCGGAATGATGATGT
>DATMUT010000609.1:0-3070 GCA_035563755.1 Novosphingobium sp. | reverse complement strand
CGCTGGGCACGGCCTGCGCGTCCGACCAGTTCTGGGCGGTGGTGTCGGCGCTGTGGCGCGTCGCCAGCCCCGCGGCCACCACCAGCAGCGCCACGCCGCCGGCAATCCATGCGGCCTTTTTCAGGCCAGCGGGCGCTTTGGGTTCGCCCGACAGCAGGCCGTCGGGCAGGGCATGTTCATGTTCAGACATGGGCAGGTTCCGCAACAGGATTGGAGGGCGTGGTATCGGAAGTATCGTCGGGGGCGCCTTTGGCGTGGCGGTGGGCAAGGCTGAACACCACCGGCACGAAGACCAGCGTGGCGATGGTGGCAAAGATCAGGCCACCCACCACCGCGCGGCCCAGCGGCGCGTTCTGTTCGCCGCCATCGCCAAGGCCCAGCGCCATCGGCCCCATGCCGATGATCATGGCCAGCGCCGTCATCAGCACCGGGCGGAAGCGGGTGGCGCCCGCCTCCATGGCCGCGCGCAGCGCGTCGCCCGTTGCCTCGAGCCTTTCGCGGGCGAAGGAGATGACCAGCACCGAGTTGGCCGTTGCCACGCCCATGCACATGATCGCCCCCGTAAGCGCCGGCACCGAAAGGGTGGTGCCGGTGGCGAACAGCATCCAGATGATGCCCGCCAGCGCTGCCGGCAGCGCCGAGATGATGACTGCCGGGTCGGCCCAGCTCTGGAAGTTGACGACGATCAGCAGGTAGATCAGCACGATGGCGCCCATCAGGCCGAAGATCAGGCCCGAGAAAGCGGTGTTCATCGTCTGCACCTGGCCGTGCAGCTCGACCTTGGCGCCCTTGGGCAGGTCGGCCTTGGTTTCGGCCAGCACCTTGTTGATGTCGCTGGCCACCGCACCCAGATCGCGCCCTTGCGTCGTGGCGTAGATGTCGATGGCCGGGCTGATGGCATAGTGGGTGATCACCGCCGAGGTCAGGCCGCGCTTGATGTTGCTGATGCCGCTCAGCGTCTGGAAACCGCCCGAGCTGGACACCGGCACGTTGGTCAGCGCCGAGATGCTGTCGGCCCGGTACTGGGGCGCCTGCACCACGATGGGGTAGGACACGCCCGTCTTGGTGTTCAGCCAGAAGGTGGGCGAAACCTGCGCGCTGCCGGCCAAATTGGTCGAGAGCGAGCGGGTCACGTCGTTTTCGGTAATGCCCACGCGGTCGGCCTGCGCGCGGTCGATGTTGACTGCCAGCTCGGGGTAGTTGCTGGGCTGTTGCAGGCGCACGTCGGCAATGCCGGCGATGTGAGCCATGCGGGCGGCCACCTTGGCGGCATAGGCTTCGTTGGCCGCGCCATTGGGGCCGGCAATCATCACGTCGATGGGGGCAGGCGCGCCAAAGTTCAGGATCTGGCTGACGATGTCGGCCGGCAGGAACGAGAAGGTCGTGCCGGGGAACTGCTTGGGCAGTTCCTTGCGCAGGAGGCGCACATAGTCATCGGTCGGCCGGTGGCCTTCCTTCAGGCTGATCAGGATGTCGCCATCCTGCGGGCCGATGCCGCCATTGTTGGCATAGGCCATGTTGATGCCCGAGGAATAGAGGCCGATATTGTCGACCACCGTGTCCATCTCGGCGGGCGGCACGACCTTGCGGATGTTGTTCTCGACCGCATCGAACAGGGCGGCGGTTTCCTCGAGGCGGGTGCCGGTGGGCGCGCGCACGTGCAGGCTGATCTGCCCCGCATCGACCGTGGGGAAGAAGTTGCGGCCAAGGAAGGGGATGAGCACGAAGCTGACGAGGACGACGCTCATGAAGCCGATGACGAAGCGCCGCCGGTTGGCCAGCGCCAGCGCCAGCACCTGCAGATACCATCCGCGCACCTTCTCGAAGCGCTGTTCAAAACCGTGCTGGAAGCGGCGCAGGGGATTGCGGGTGTCGGGCTAACCGGCGGTGGCGTCATGGCTTTGCATGTGCTCGGCGGTGTGCGGGCCGCTGTGGGCGCGCAGCAGGTAGTTGGCCATGGTCGGCACCAGCGTGCGCGACAGGATGAACGAGGCGATCATGGCGAACACCACCGCCTTGGCCATGGGCGCGAACAGGAAGCCGGCAACGCCCGGCAGGAAGAACATCGGCACGAAGGCGATGCAGATGCACAGCAGCGAGACGAAGGCGGGCTGCACGATCTGCTGAGCGCCATCCAGGATCGAGTCCTGCACGCCCTTGCCCTGTTCGAGGTGCCAGTTGATGTTCTCGATGGTCACGGTCGCATCGTCGACCAGAATGCCGACCGCCAGCGCCAGACCACCCAGCGTCATGATGTTGAGCGTCTCGCCATTGATCGAGAGGCCGAAGACCGCCGCCAGAATGGCCAGCGGGATCGACACCGCGATAATGACGGTCGAGCGCCACGAGCCAAGGAACAGCAGGATCATCAGGCTGGTGAGCGCCGCGGCGATCACGCCTTCGCGCACCACGCCCGAGACGGCCGCCTTCACGAACAGCGACTGGTCGGACAGCAGGCTGATGTTGAAGCTGTCGGGCAGGGCCTGTTTGACCAGCGGCAACATGCCACGCACGCTGTCGACGATGTCGATGGTCGAGGCAGAGCCCGATTTCAGCACCGTCATAAGCACCGAACGCTTGCCATCCACGCGCACCTCGTTGGTCTGCGGGGGCGAGCCGTCGTGCACATGGGCCACGTCGCGGATGTAGACGGTGGCCCCGTCGATCGTCTTGATCGGCAGGTTGTTGAGCGCGTCGATCGCCTCGGGGGCGTTGTTCAGGCGGATGTTGTACTCGTAGTCACCAATGCGCGCGGTGCCTGCCGGGATGATCTGGTTCTGGTTGGCCAGCGCCGAGCCTACGTCGGCGGGCGACAGGTGGCGGGCCTGCAGCGCCTCGGGGTCGAGGTCGACCTGCACCTGGCGGACGCGGCCGCCATAAGGCAGCGGAATGGCCGAACCCTGCACCGTCGAGAGCGGCGGGCGCAGCACGGTCATGCCAAGGTCATAGAGCTGCTGCTCGCCCAGCGAGGGCGAGGAGAGCGCCATCTGCAGGATCGGCACGGTCGAGGCGTTGTAGTTGAGGATGAGCGGCGGGGTCATGCCCGCCGGCATCTGCTTGAGCACCGTCT
>DATMUT010000608.1:0-2364 GCA_035563755.1 Novosphingobium sp. | reverse complement strand
TTCATGCACATCGCCTTTGGCATGGACGACATCGACGAAGTGATGCTAGGCGCCAACATCATGGAAAAGAAGGGCTGGAAGAACACCAGCATGAACGCCTCGGGCGGCATCTCGCGGCACCGCATTTCCTCGGCCATCTACTACTATGTCGACAACCCCGGCGGCGGCGAGGCCGAATATCACGCCGACACCGACTATCTTGACGACAATTGGGTGCCGCGCGCGTGGGACTTCAAGTTCGGCGCGCTGCTGTGGGCGCACAAGGTGCCGCCCATGTTTGCCGGCGATGACATTCCCTGGACGATGGAATTTGACGCCGACGAGCGCTCCTTCGCCCCCTTCCGCAAGGGGCCGGCCCGCCAGGCCGCCCCGCAAAACTTCACCTCCGACGATGAGCATGCGATCTGACCATGACGATGTTTTCCTATTTTCCCGGCAATTACGTGTGGAACCTGTCGGTCGACATCGCCATCGAGAGCGGCGCGCAGATCGGCGAGATCGAGGAGATGTGCGCCCCCTTGCGCGAGGCGGCCGCCAAGGGTTCAGACCTGGGCACTGGCGAGTTCATGCAGCGCTGGGTCGAGATGGCCGACCGGCTGGTCGCGCTGGCTGACGAGGATCAGGCTCGCGGCTGGAATTTCTCGGCCGCAACCAAGCTCGACCGCGCCTCGCTCTACTATCAGACGGCCGAGCGCATGCAGCGCCACGGCGCGCCCGAGCGCATGGTGGTGTTCGAAAAGGGCCAGCAGGCCTTTCGCAGCGCCTGCATCCTGGGCCGGCTGAACCGCGAGCGGATCGAGATCCCCTATGAGGGCGGCATCATTCCGGGCGTCTTCATGCAGGCCACCTGGGGCCAGGGGCCGCGCCCGACGATGATTTTCGTCAATGGCCTCGACAGTTCCAAGGAAATGCTGGTCTGGACCCGGCTGGGCGAGGAACTGGCCCGGCGCGGCATCTCGACGCTGCATATCGACCAGCCCGGCACCGGCGAGGCGCTGCGCGCTCACGGCCTGACCGCGGTGGTCGAGACCGAGCGCTGGGCCGGCAAGGTGGTCGATTATCTCGAGACCCGCCCCGAGGTCGATGCCAAAAAGATCGGCATGATGGGCCTGTCGCTGGGCGGCTATTACGCCCCGCGCGCTGTGGCCTTCGAGCCGCGCCTGGCGCTGGGCGCCGTGTGGGGCGCCAACCACGACTGGGGCGAGGTTCAGCTCAAGCGGTTGCGCCGCGAGGGCGAGAACCCCGTGCCCCACTATTGGGAGCATGTTCACTGGGTATGGGGCGCGGCCGACATGGGCGAATTCCTGCGCATCGCGCCGGGCGTGACGCTCAACGGCGTGCTCGACCGGATCAAGGTGCCCTTCCTGGTCACTCATGGCCAGAACGACCGCCAGATCAGCCTGGATTACGCGCATCAGACGTATGAGCAGCTCGTCAACAGCCCCAAGCGCGAACTGAAGATCTTCGACCAGCGCACGCAGGGCGTCGAGCATGTCAGCCTCGACAACATGTCCTATGGCCGCGGCTTCATCGCCGACTGGATTGCCGAGACCTTTGGGGAGCGCACCGCATGAGCCTCGAGCCAGGCACCGGCTTTCGCCGCATCGTCACCGGCCACGACGCCCGGCGCCGGGCAATCATCACCGCTGATGCAGCGCCCGAGCGGGTGTTCGACAATCTGGGCGAGGAAGGGCTGGTGTTCTACGAGGTGTGGAACACGCAGGAGACTCCCGCGATCATCCGCGCCGCCGGCGGCGAACCGGGCGAGGCGCGGCTGACACTGGCCCCGCCAGTGGGCGGCACGCGCATCCGCGTGCTCGACATTCCGCCCGACAGGGGGCAGGCCGATTTCGACGCCGTGTTCGACAATATCGGCGGCAAGGACGCCCATGTCGGCGAGGCATCGAAGCGCCACGCCAGCTTCCATCGTACCCGCTCGATCGATTACGGCATCGTCCTCTCGGGCGAGATCACGCTGCTGGTCGATGAGGGCGAGACCACGGCGCGGGCGGGCGATATCGTCATTCAGCGTGGCACCAACCATGGTTGGGTGAACCGCAGCAACACCTCATGCCGGATCGCCTTCATCCTGATCGACGGCGTGTACGAGGATGGCCTGGCGTGAGGCTGCTGGTCACAGGCGCAGCGGGTTTTATTGGCCGCGCGGTGACCGACGCGCTTGCCCGGCAGGCTGGGGTCGAAGCGGTCCGACTGGTCGACCGCGTCACGCCCTGCCTGCCACAGGATGCGCGCTTCGAGGCATGCTGCGCCGACCTTGCCGAGCCAGCCGAGGCGCTGGCCGCCCTCGAGGGAATGGACGGGGTGATCCACCTGGCCTCCATTCCCGGCGGCAGCGCCGAGGCC
>DATMUT010000607.1:0-8158 GCA_035563755.1 Novosphingobium sp. | reverse complement strand
GTTCCAGATCTACGAGGCGCTCAAGCCGCTGGGCCTGCGCCTGCCGTTTTTCGGCACGTTCAGCGGGCGCGGCGCGACTGTTGGCGGCGGTCTGTCGAACGGGGCGCTGTTTCTGGGCACGGCGCGCTATGGCACCGCGGCCGAGGCGGTCGTGGGTCTCGAGGTCGTGCTGGCCGATGGCAGCGTGCTGCACACCGGGCAAACCGCGGTGGCGCGCGCGCCCTCGCCCTTCTTCCGCACCTTCGGGCCGGATACGACCGGGCTTTTCGTGCATGACGCCGGCGCGCTGGGCATCAAGGCCAAGGCGACGCTACGGCTCATCAAGATGCCCGAACACACCGATTTCCTCTCTTTCGGTTTTGCCACGCAGGCCGAGGCCATTGCCGCCATCTCCGAGATCGGCCGCAACGATCTGGCCGAGGACGCCTATGTCATGGATGCCGACAAGACGCGCCTTGCACTGGCCGCGCCCTCGGATCTGGCGGGCGATATCAAGACTTTGGCCAAGGTCGTGCGGCAGGAAAAGGGCCTGCTGCGCGGGCTGAAGGCGGGCGCGCAACTGGCCATGGCGGGCCGCGACTTCATCGAGGCCGGCTGCCATTCGCTGCATCTGGTTCTGGCCGGGCGCAGCCGCGCCGGGCTGGACGCCGACATGGAGATGGCCCGCGCCATTGCCGCAAGGCTGGGCGGGCGCGAATTACCCAACTCCATCCCCAAGGCCGGCCGGGCCGAGATGTTCAGCCCGCTGCACATGGTGCTGGGCGCTACCGGCGACCGCTGGATCGCGCTCAACGCCAAGGTGGCCCATGCCGACGGCCCCGCCCTTGCCGCCGCTGTCGAGGCGCTGATCGCGCAGTACCAGCCCCGGCTGGATGCGGCGGGCGTGGTGGTGTCGCGCCTGCTCACGGTCATCGGCACTCATGCCTTCAGCTACGAGCCGGTGTTCAACTGGCACGATGCCTGGCTGCCCATGCACCACGCCACGCTGGCGCAGGTGGGCGCGACCGACAGGTTCCGCGAGCCGGCCGAAAACGCCGCCACCCGCGCGCTGGTGATGGAGGTGCGGGGCAAGATCATCGAGACCTTTGCCGCCCATGGCGCCGCCTCGAACCAGATCGGCCGGACCTATCCCTATGCCAGCGTCCTGCGCCCCGAGGCGCGCGCGCTGATCGAGGCGGTCAAGCGCCACGTCGACCCGCAGGGCCGCATGAACCCCGGCGCGCTGGAACTGGCCTGATGGCGCGGGCCCACATCGAATTCGTCCAGACGCAGTGGATCGACTGGCAGCCCCTGCCCGACGGCAGCGCGGCCAAACGGCTGAACGGCGATGAGGAGACGGGCGCCGAAACGCTGATCCTGCGCTATCCCCCCGGATTTGCGCAGGATCGGGCCGAACTGGCCGAGGAGATCTTCGTGCTCGAGGGCGCGCTGACTCTGGACGGGCAGGCGATGGGCCGTCATGCCTATGCCTTTGTGCCCCATGGCGCGGGCCTGGGCGCGCGGGCCAGCGGGGCGGGCGCAACTGTGCTGGTGTTCCGCCACGGCCGCGACGACGTGAACAGCGCCGCCAGCATCGCCGAGGCGATGGTGATCGACACGCCAGCGATGGAGTGGGACACCTCGACCTATGACCCGAAGCTCGGCCACCTGCGCCTGGCGCGCAAGGTGCTGCGGCTGGGGCCGAACGATTCCGGGCGCACCTTCTTGCTGACCGGCCTGCCCCACGGCGTGCCCCATGAAACACATCTGCGCCCCGAAATGCACGACCACGCCGAGGAGATGTTCATGCTCTCGGGCAGCATGTGGGCGCCCGAGGGGCTGATGCGCGCAGGGGCCTATTTCTATCGCCCGCCCGGCATCATCCACGGGCCGCATGTGTCGGAAGAAGGGTTTTTGCAGATCATGCGCTCGCCCGGTGCGAACCGCATTGTCACCCACTGGCAGGACCGGCTGGAGCCGCTGCCGATTGGCGCGCCCCATACCCCGGTTGGCGTGCCCGAAGCATGGGCAAAGCCGTGGCAGGACACACCGAAGTGGTGAGACGGGACAACGCCCGCCAGCAATAAGGCGCAGGAGCCAACGGCCCCCGCGCCCATAGTTCAGCGGCTCAGTTCGACCAGCTCGTACCAGGTCTGCATGTAGCCGCCCACACCGCCCTGCACGAAGATGGCGTCATCATCAGCCGTCACCCACACGTCGTAGGGCGGGTGCGCCTCGCCCGACAGGCCGATCATGCCGCCATCGGGATCGCTGAACTGATAGTGGTAGCACTCGAACGTTCCGGCCTGCACCGTGACCGTCTCGGTGCCGACATAGCCCAGTTGGATCACGCTTTCGGCGATCAGCGGCGGGGTGGCGCCGCGATGGTCGGGCGACGGCAGGAAGGTGCGGAACTTGCGCGGCGCGGTGCTGGCCCGGTCGATCTTGCGGGTGATGTAGGCGTCGGCCACGATGGGGTGCGTGCCAAAACCATCGTAGGCGCCGTTGATCGGCATGGTCTGGCTGACCCGGCCGATCGAGGGGCCATAGCTCTCGCACTCGATAGTGTCGGGCGTCATGCGGAAGAAACCTGCGCCCATGAACGCATCGTCGATCACGATACGCACGAAGCAGTCCATCGGCATGTCGTTTTCATCGAGCGAATAGGTGACGTCGCGGTGCACGGTGGGCGCCGGCTCGTCGATCTCGCAGCGGGCGCGCAGGGTCTTCTTGCCGTCGGTGTGATGCGTCCAGGTAAAGCTCTCGCGGCCGCGCTCCTGCCCTTCACGCCCAGGCTTGCGCGAGGTGTAAAGGATGCTGCCGGTAATGGTGCGGTGTTTCTGCACAGTCAGGCTCCCGTTATGGGGTTGAAACAAGGAGTTAAAGCGGCTTGCCGATGCCAAGGCAGCAGGCGAACAGCACCACCACCCACAGCACCATCACCGTGGGCCGGGTTTTCGACAGCACGCCAATGATGGCAGCGTCCGTCTCGGGGGTGGGGCCGTTGTTCTTCATGGCGATGATCGCCGGGAACAGCGGCACCAGTTGCACCCGCACGATCAGCCCCAGCGTGATGCAGGCCGCCAGCGACAGCAGCTTGCCGGCAATGAACAGCGGCAGCTCGATCTTGCCCAGCAGCCCGCCAATGCCGGCCACGACCAGCCCGGCCAGCACGATGTAGCGGATGGCAATGTCGACCTTCTTGAACGTCGCGCCCGCCGGCCCGTGCCGCAGATGCACCGCCCAGGCCAGCGCCAGCCAGGCAAGCCCGGCCACCCAGACCAGACCCAGCCACATGTGGTCCACCGGCACCCAGCCCTTGACCACCGCCAGCGTAAAGCCGGTGGGAAAAGCCATGATGAGCGTGGTGCGCGGGGCCATGTCGATGTTGTTCAGGATCTTGAGCGACATCATGCGCTCGCCCACGGGGCGGCTGGTGTCGGTCAGGAAAGTGGCGCCGTAAAACGCGCCAAGGTCGCCCCCCAGCCAGTAGATCGGGATAAGCAGATGCAGCAGCGTGAGCAGCGTGATGGCCAGCCCCATCTCAGTTCCCCTTCAGGAAGGCAGCCATCGCCGCGCGGCGGGTGGCGGCAAAGTCGGGCGCGTCAAGGCGCGGCAGGCGAATGAAGCGGCCATCGCTCAGGCTGCCGGTCAAGGCCTCGGTGCCGTCATACAGCGGGTCGTTCTCGGCCGCGATGACGAGCGTGGGGCAGGCGACCAGCGGCAGGCGCGCTTCGGCATCCCACTTGAAGGCGGCGCGATAGTTCAGGTGATAGGTCTGGCACCCCTTCATCACCTCGAGCACCCAGGCGTGCAGGTCGGCAGGCTGGCACAGGCCATTGTCGCGCCGCCCGGCCCGCGTGCGGTTGTACCAGGGGAAGAACATGTACTGGTCGCGGCAGAACTGGAAGATGCGGATGAGATAGGCGCCCTCCAGATCGGGATCGAAGGGGAAGGCGTATTTCGAGAGGATGTCGGCCAGCTCGTCGGGGGTGAGCAGGCTGACCCCGTCGAGCACCAGCCGGCTGACCCGCGCGGGCGCCAGAATGGCAAGCTCTGCCGCGATCGAGGCGCCGGTGTGCGAGCCATAGACATGCACCTTCTCGACGCCCGAGGCATCGAGGAAGGCCAGCACGGCGGAGGCCAGCTCGGGGATCGTCGGCTCCTCGCCGCGCGCCGGGCCAGGCAGCGGATCGCTGTCGCCATTGCCGGGCGTGTCGGGGGCCAGCACGCGCGTCTCGCCGGCAAAATCGGCGATCAGCTTGACCTGCTGGCGCGAGGAACCGGGCGAGGCATGGATGATGAGCAGCGGCTCGCCACTGGCCGAAAGGCTGCCTTCGCCGGCATGGCGATAATGCGTCTGGCCGTGGGGCACATCGACAAAGCCCCGGCGGATGGTTGTATCGGTCATCGGCTTTATCCTTCGATCACTTCAAGCAGGGCGCCCTCGGGCGTGCGCAGCATACCCACGCGGCGGCCGGCATAGAGCGCGCCCTCGCGCGCGGCCGGCTCGACCGCCCAATGGCCCGAAAGCCGGGCGAAATCGGGGTGAGCCATGGTGGTGATGGCAACGCCGGGCGGCAGCTGGCCGGGGTGCACCGTGCGCTCGCTCGCCTCATCGGGGTACTGGTCGAATTCCAGGAAAGTTTCGCCCTGCCACTTGGCCGTCACCAGCTCGATCTTGCGGTCGGCGGGCAGGTCGAAGGCCTTCGAGATCATCGAGTAGTGGATCGCCACCGGCTCGATCACCTCGAGGCCGAGCACATCGCGCGCCCAGGCGGCGGTCTTGCGCAGATCGGGGCAGGCCAGCACCATGATGAAGGGCCGGTCGACCAGCGATTTCGGGCTGGGCAGTCCGTGCGAAGGCCCATCGACCAGCATCTCGGTGAGGTAGACGGTTTCCTTGTCGGCCCCGCGCACCTGCATGGGCTTGACCGTGGCAAAGCCGTCGAGGTTCTTGGGCGGGCCGATCACCTCGAAGGGCGAGGCCAGCATCTTTTCGTTCACCGCCTCGACATCGGTTACGCACAGTTCGATCGCGGCCCAGCCATAGGTGCGGATCGGCGCGTAATCGGCCACCGGGTCGCCCTCGACAAAGCGCAGGAACGTGTCGACGCCCGAGGCCGGTTGCAGGATGGCATAGCCCTTGCCCTCGCTGGCGGGCGCCTGCCACAGCGCGGCAAGGCCGGCATCGACAGTGCCCTGTTCGACCAGGCCATAGCCCATCCATTCGGTATAGCGCGCGATTGCCGCGGCCAGATCGCCCACCACATGCGTGGCGCATTTCAGCAAAGTCATGCCGGAAACCTTCCCTGTTCGGGCCTTGTCTGGAGGCCCTGTTCGGAGATGGGTGGACGCCGGCATCGGGCGCCTCCCCCTCTTGGCCGAATATATGTTCTAACTTTAATACATAATGCAAGGCACTTGCCAAGCCCTGCCCGCGCCAATGCCCCGCGCGGGCACATAAGTGAAACTACGCCATCACCCCGGTCGCGCGGATCGCCGCCATGGCATCGCTCGCGCCCGCCATGCCGAAAGCGGCGCTGGCCAATGCCTCATGCGCGCCCTCAAGCCCCGAAAAGGCCAGACACGCCCGTGCCTTGTCCATATGCTCGGCCTCGCTCAGCGGCCATTCGGGCGAGCCGAACTGGGCCGTGACGACCTCGCGCAATTCGCGCCCATCGCTCAGCCGGGCAACCGCCACCGCCGGCACAAAGGCCGCCGCGTCGGGATTGTCGTCGGCCACCACGCGGATCTTTTGCGCCAGCGCCAGCACTTGCGGATCATCGAGTCGGTCGCGGCCAAAGTCGCCCAGCCCCACCTCGCCGCGCAGCAGCACCACCGCCGCCAGATAGGCCAGGCACAGCCGCGCATAGCCCGGCTCCATGCCCGCCTTGACCGGGCGGCCCAGCAGGCGATGGATGAGCGGCGGCGCGTGATACTCAAGGCTTTCGAGCGCATCGGCAGTCAGGCCCTGCTCGGCCATCAGCCGTCGCACCGCAACAATGCCGCCATGCCCTGCCCGGCCCGTTGGAAACGGCTTCCAGCTGACCTCGGGAATGCGATGCCCGGTTTTCAGCAGGGCGATCGCCGCGTCCAGTTCCTCACGCACTTCCATCAGCGCGAAATAGCCAAACGGCCCGTCGAGCGGGTGCGCCACGCCAGACATGCCCGCCCGCGCCAGATCGATAGCGACAAGGCTGTTGCGCGCGGCATTGGCCACCTGCACCGGCAGGGCGGGCTTGCCCTCGAGATGCGCCTGCATCGTGCCCGAAACCAGCGCCAGCGCATGGCCAAAGGCATCGAGCGCCTGCGCGCGCTCCATATTGCGCAGGCGGGCAATGGCCGCCACGCAGCCAAATATCCCCGCCGTTGCCGGACGGAAGAACTTGAGCGGACCGGGCGCGGCCAGCCCCAGCGTAACAGCCACATCCACCCCCGCCACGATCGCGGCCAACAGCGCCTCGCCGGTCACCGGTTCGCCGCGCTGCGCCTCGGCCATCAATGCCGCCAGCACCGTAGCCATGGGATGCAGCACCGCCGGCTCGTGAACGCAGTCAAACTCCTGCCCGTGGATCTGGAAGGCATTGGCAAAGGCCGCCGATGGCCCGGGCAGCCGCACATCGGGCCGCCCCAGCACGCCGGCCGCATCGCCTGCCCCCCAGCCCTGCGCCATGGCCAGCACGCCATCGGCATGGGCCGCGCGCGCGCCGGCAATGCCCACCGCCAGCGAATCATGCAAAAAGGTGAGCGCCGCGCGCTGCGTTGCCTCGGGCAAGTCCGCCCATTGCAACCCCAGCGCGTGATCGATCAGCGTTTCGGCCGGGTTGGGCGCGCTCATCAATGCGGCTCCTCGCCGCCCGAAACGTTCATGCTCTCGCCGGTGATGTAGCAGGCATCGTCCGAGCACAGGAACGCCACAGCGCCCGCCGTATCGCCCGGCAGGCCCGGCCGGCCCAGCGGAATGCGCGCGGCCATGCGCTTCAGATATTCCTCGACCGAAATGCCCTGCAATTCGGCAAAATGCTCGTTCTGCCATTTGCCAAGGCCGGTGGTCACATGGTTGGGGCACACGTTGTTCACGGTAATGCCATGCTCGCCCAGCTCGATCGCGGCTGAGCGGGTGAGGCCGACAAGGCCGTGCTTGGAGGCGGTATAGGCCTGCGCGTGGGGGAAGCCCGACTTGGCCGCCTGGCTGGCGATGTTGATGATGCGCCCGCCTTTGCGCCCGTTCTGGCCCTGCGCCACCATGATCTCGGCTGCGGCCTGCAGGCCGAACCACGCGCCCGTCAGGTTCACGTCGATCACCGCGCGCCAGTCATCCGCGCTCACCTCGAACAGCGGCTTCATGATGTAGCCGATGCCCGCATTGTTCACCCAGATATCCAGGCTGCCATGCGTATCGACCGCGTGACGGGCCAGCGCCTTCACGCTGTCGGCATCGCGCACGTCGCACACGCAGGTGCTGGCCGGGCTTGGCAGGCTGGCGGCGATGTCCTTCATCTCCTGCGTGCCGCCGATCATGTCGTCGGGCGTGGCCGCATCGCGACTGGCGCCAATATCCGAGATGACCAGCGTCGCGCCTTCCTCGCTCAGGCGGCGGGCGATGGCCTCGCCCAGACCGCCCTTGCGGCCCGAACCGGTCACCACTGCTACCTTGCCGGCAAAGCGCCCGCTCACGCGGTGATCTCCTCGGTGGTCAGGAAGGTCACCTCGACCATGTCGTTGAACTGGGCGGCGACCTTCTGCATCACCTCGGTGGCCACGTCCTTGCCGAACTGGTCCATGTCGGCAACATCGATGATCTCGACATAGCCATAGGGCGGCGCGGCGTCCGAACCCAGCAGGCCAGTGGCCTTGAACACGCGGAACGAGCTGATCGAGGACAGGCCGTTGACCGTGGGCAGATCGACGGTGCGCGCCCACTCGGCATAGGCTTGCGGGTCGATCCCGGGCTTCAGGTTGAACAGGGCGACGAGACGCATGGTGGACCCCTTTTCGATCACGGTTGTGCAATGCCTGCGGGCCGGGCGCGACGGCGCCCTGCAGGCCATGTGGAACGGGTGCGGCAAGGCGCGCACCGCCGTCCGGGCGATCGCGGCGATAACCGACTGGCGGTTATGGCTTCGCGCGGTTTCGACCAAAGGCGGAAGGCGCATCCCTTGCAGCGGCCCTCTGG
>DATMUT010000606.1:0-8204 GCA_035563755.1 Novosphingobium sp. | reverse complement strand
GTATGACAATGTCGTCACGCTGGGCAACACGCTCGAAGTGGTCGACGGGCTCAAGGTGCTGACCGGCGTGTCGCTGGTCAACACGCACCGCATCGCGCAGATCGCCTATATCAGCGTTCCCATCCTGTCGGGCGGGGCCAGCGCAGTGCGCTACAACGACTGGACCGCCGCCCCCCGCCTTGGCCTGAACTACTCGCCTGTTGCCGGGGTTGACCTGTTCGGCACCTGGTCGCAAAGCGTGAACCCGGTGGCCACCTGGGGCTACTCGCCCTCGACCGCCTCGTTCAATTACGTGAAGCCGCTGGTCAACCAGAACGCCTTCACCTTCGAGGCGGGCGGCAAGATCCGCCTTGGCCGCCTCGATGGCAGCCTCACCTACTACCGCTCGGCGGTGCATAACGAGTTCCTGACCATCGTGGTGCCGGCCGGCGTGCTCGACACGGTGCCTGTCACCACCGGCTATAACGGCAGCCCGACGCTGCATCAGGGCGTCGAGGCGGGGCTGAACGCGGTGCTGTGGAAGGGCCGCGCGGGGCAGGTCAGGCTGCGCCAGTCCTATACCTGGACCGATGTGCATTTCCGCGCCGATGCCACCTATCGCGCCAACACGCTGCCGGGCGTTCCGGCGCATCTCTATCAGGCCGAACTGCTGTTCGATGCGTCGCGCGGGTTTTATGCGGGGGGCACCTTGCGCGCCTCCTCGGGCGTGTGGGCCGATTATGCCAACACGCTCAAGGCGCCGGCCTATACGGTGTTTGGCCTGAAGGCGGGATGGCGGCCCGAGGGCGGCCACTGGTCGGTGTTTGTCGATGCGCAGAACCTGGCCGACAAGCGCTATGTTTCGGCCATCGGCCCGGTCAGCAACGCAGCGGGCACCGATGCGCTGGCCTTCTATCCGGGCGACGGGCGCTCGGTCACGGCCGGCATCAACCTGCATTTCTGAGCCAGCAAGCGGAGCGCGCCCCATGAGACTGCGACATATTGCCACCCTGCTGGCGCTGCCCCCCCTTTTGGCGCTGGCCAGCGCGGTGCTGCTGGCCGGCTGCGGCCCGCGCGCCGCGCCCGGCAGCCCCGACGATCTGGCCGGCCTGACGCTGCGTGTGGGCGCGCCCAACCGCATCGGCAACCGCCCCTATCTCGAAGCTTCGGGCGAGTTGGCCCGCGCGCCCTATCGCGTGCAATGGGTCGATTTTTCGGCCACGCCCACCCTGCTCGAAGCGCTGCGCAACGATGATATCGACCTGGGCGGCAATGGCGGCTCGACCGGCATCATCTTTGAAAGCGCCAATGTGGGCACGGGCGCCATCCGCATCGTGGCGGCGGGCCGGGCCGAAGGGGCAACCGCGGGCGGGGCGGCGGTCATCGTGCGGGCGGGCGCGCCGCTGCACCGGCTGGCGGATTTGCGCGGGCAGCGTGTCTCGGTCATGCAGGGCACCGGCTCGCAATACATCATGGAGCGCGATCTGGGCCGGCTGGGCATAGGCCCGCAGGCGGTGCGCTGGTCGCAGCTGGCCAATGACGTGGCGCTGGCGGCGCTGGTAGCGGGCCATATCGACGCGCTGGTCATCTGGGAGCCGCAGGCCAGCGCCCTGCTCAAGCGCAGCGACCTGCGGCTGCTGACATGGGCCGGGTCGAACGCCGACAGCTATGCGCTGCAATTCGCCTCGCAAAAGGCGCTGGACGATCCGCGCCGCCGCGCCGCCATTGCCGATTTCCTGCAAAGGCTGGCGCGCGCGCATGTATGGGCCACCACCCACCAGGCCGCCTTTGCCGCCGCCGCCAGCAAGCAGGCCGGCGTCGACCCCGATGTAACGCGCATCATCGCGGCCAAGACCCGCACCCGCTATGGCCTGACCCCCGCCCAGCAACAGGCCGCCCGCCAGACGCTGGCCAACGAGGTGGCCTTCTGGCGCCAGCGCGGCATCATCCGCGCCGATGTGCCGCTCGACAAGGTGTTCGATTTCCGCTTCGAGCCACTGCTGGTTCAGGCCACCGCCGGGCGCTAGATGTTCGGTCCGACTCCTTGAGCCGGAATGAGCTGCCTGCATTGGTGGACAAGGGGCAAGGACGAAACATCGTCATTTGCCGGAATGGGGCAGCAGGCGGATGCGGACCAGACCGATGCGGTCCATGGGGATGATGGTCAGCCGTTCATCCCCATTGATGGTGCGCCCGGCCTGCCAACCGTTCTTGCCGAACCGGCCTTCCTCCACGCGATCGATTTCGGCCAGGCCCGATTTGTCCGCGAAATCGGCGGTGAACCCTCGCCCCATGAGCAGAAAGCTGCCATGGCCTTCATCGATGACAAGGCCGAACGGACGTGCGTCGCCCGGTGCTGGCTGGCCATTTTCGGTCTCACTGGGTAAGGGAGCGGGCGTGGGCGGCGCTTGCAATCCTGCATCCAGCAGCATCTGCTTCAACAGCACCTGCGTCTCGCGCACTGTGATTGTATAGCCGCCCAGATGGATCTGAGCCGGCTTGCCGTCATCGATCAGAATGCCGGCGATGCGCTTTTCCGCCTGCGCCCGTGTGATGATCTCCGTCATGGGATTCAGCATCCCATAGGCCTGAGCCAGCTGGCTATCGACCTTGCCATCCTCGATGCCAAAGATGGAATAGCCCAGCGCGCCATGCTGCCCCAAGGCCCAGAACAGATTGCCGGTGCGGAACTGCGCCTCGGGCACGAAAAGCGGATTACCGGCGTGGTCGTAATCGGCCAAAGGCACCTTGGCATCGGCCACGTAAATGTCGGGAGAAAGCATGTCGAGCGAGGGCGCGCCCGCCTTCCAGATATCCAGCACGCGCCTGGCCGGACCGCCGCTGGGATATTGGCCCGCCATGGGCTGTCCCTCTTGCGGCCCCAGCCATCCGTTCACATACATCGGCAGGGACAGAGCCTTTTTGCCCCCGGACGCCAGCGCCTCCATATAGCGGGCGAAGTGCCAGGCCATGAAGACCTCGTCGGCCTGCCAGTCGGTGCCAAAGACCTGCGCCCATGTACCGGCGGTGCGGCGGCCCTGACGCGCCCAAAGGTCGGCCAGTTCGGGGCGCAAGCCCTGGCGGTGAGCCGAGAGGTATTGCAGCAGGGCAACAGGCACCGGCTGTGCCCAAGCCGCATTGGCCAGAGGCGAGCGGTCGCGGCTGTCGTGCAGCATGCCGGTTTCATTGTTGACCTGCACCATGATGACGCGATGATCGGGATCGGCCTGCGCCAGATGGGTCATGAAGGCGGTGAAAGCGGCGCGGTCGGCCTGCATCAATGCGGGTGAAAAGACCGACAGCACCGGCTTTGGCATGGCATAGGGATAGGTGAACGCCTCCTTGAACTGCCCCTGCGCCACCGCGCGGGGAAAACGCGCTGGGTTTGCGCGGACCCATGTTGGCGCATAGGTCGAACTGGCATTCTTGAAGGCACCGAACCAGATCAGCACCAGCCGCATACCATGTTGGCGAGCCTGAGCGATCTGGGTGTCGATCAGGCGATAGTCGTAGCGGCCCTCTTGCGGTTCGAAATCTTCCCAACTGACCGTGCTGACCACGGTGCCGACATGCATCGCCTGCAATTTGTCCCACACCGGCTGCATATAGTCGGAGTTGGAAGCGCTGGAATTGTGCAATTCGCCCCCGATGGCGAGAAACGGCTTGCCATCCACCAGCAGTTGGCGGTTCTTGATGACCGGCACGTCGCCGGCGCAAACTGGCGGAATGGGCGCTGCTGCCATTATCGCCAGCGCGAGGCCCCGCAAGATCACCTTCACCATGCATCCCTTTTTTGTTGCCCGGGCCGTAGCCGATAAATTAAAAGTAGGACTATTGTTCTGATAAGGCAAGGACGCATGCCGGCTGCCCTGCTGAGCAGATTTTTCCCCGGATCAAGCAAGGGCTGCTCACTTCAGGGATTGCGAAAGGTCGCCTAAATCGGTTGCCGCCCGCAACTTGGGATGTAATAGCCGCTCCTGGGTGTTCAATTCCGCCTTGGCGCGGGAATGGGCAGGTGTGAGCGCTGGTCGGGCCGCCAGCGGCGAATTGCTGTACCCGGAGACCTGTGCTCATGGCCCTTTTGCGCCAAACCCTTGCCTGGTGGCGGAACCATATCAACGCCGAGGTCGACCACCCCGCCGTGGTGCGCCGCGTTGCCGAGGAAGCGGGCTGGACCCCTCGCTTTGCCTTCATGGTCATCATGTCGGCGGCCATTGCCGAGCTGGGCCTGCTGCAATCCTCGCCCGCCGTGGTGATCGGGGCCATGCTGATCTCGCCGCTGATGAGCCCGATCATGGGGCTGGGGTTTGGCCTCGCCCTGTTCGACTTTCCCAGCCTGAAGCGCTCGCTCGCGGCGCTGGGTATCGCCGTGCCGCTGGCCGTGGGTTTTACCGCGCTGATCGTGCTGTGCTCGCCGCTCAAATCGGCAACGCCTGAAATCCTGGCGCGCACCAGGCCCAATCTCTTCGATCTCGTGGTGGCGCTGTTTTCGGCGCTTGCAGGCACCTTCGCGCTGATCCGGGGCAAAGGCGAAACCATCGTCGGCGTGGCCATCGCCACCGCGCTGATGCCCCCGCTGGCCACCGTCGGCTTCGGGCTGGCCACGGGCAATACGGCCATCGCGGGGGGCGCCTTCGCGCTGTTCGCCACCAACTTCGTCACCATCGCCCTTTCAGCCATGCTCATGGCGCGGCTCTACGGCTTTGGCCATTATCTCTCGAGCCAGCAGAGCTGGTTGCAGACCGGCCTGCTGGTCGCCGTCTTCGTGGTGATGGCGGTGCCGCTCGGCCTGTCGCTGCAACGCATCGCGCACGAGGCGGTAACCACCACACAGGTGCGCGCGGCGCTGGGCAATGCGGCAGGCAGGAACGCCCGCATCACCCAACTCGACATCGATTTCCAGAGCGCGCCGCTCACCATCCGCGCCGTGTTGATCGTGCCGCGCCAACAGGCGACGCCGACCACGAAACTCAATCAGGCGATTGCCGCAAGACTGCATCAGCCTGTCGACCTGCAGGTCGATCAGGTGCTGATCGATCCGGCTTCCAACGGGCTGGACGAAACCCGCGCCGCCGTGGCCCGCGCGCAGGACCAGCAGATCGGCCAGCAGCATGCCGAGCAGATCGCCGCCATGGTGGCGCTGGCGGCAGGCGTTACTCCCGCAGATGTGCTGATTGATCGCGAGGGGCAGCGCGCGCAGGTTGCGGCCAGACCTCTCGATGGGGCGACGCTGGCAACCTATCAGGCGCTGGAAAGCCGCATCGCCAGCAGCAACGCAGGCTGGACCATCGCCATCGTGCCGCCGGTGGGCCTGCCGCTGGTGCCAGTTTCTGCCACGCTGGATGACAAAGGTGCGCTTTCACCTGCCGCGCTGGAGGCCATCCGCCTCGACAGCTGGGCGGCCAAACGCTGGAACTGGCCCGCGCTGGCCGTGCCCGGTCTGCCCGCAACCACGCCACCTTCCCCCTCCTCTGCCCAGCGCATCGCCCTGGCCGTGGCCCAGGCGGTGGAGGCACAAGGACTTGCCGCGCGCCCCGCGGGCAGTGACCGCACGATGCGGCTCGATCTTTCTTTGCCTCACGCCGGGCGGAGCCGCTGAGCCATGCACTCCACCGATACGGTCACTCTGGGCCTGCTGCTGCTCGTCGCCTGCCTCGTCGCCATTGTGTGCCGCCGCTTTGGCCTGCCTTATGCGATCGGGCTGGTGATAGCAGGCATCGGCCTCAGCCTCTCGGGCTATCGCAGCGGCATCGAACTGACACCCGAGCTGGTGTTCAGCGTGCTGCTGCCGCCGCTGGTGTTCGAGGCGGCTCTGCATCTGGGCTGGAAGCAGTTCCGCCGCGAAGGAGCTCTCGTGCTCAGCCTCGCTTTCGGGGGCACGCTGCTCTCGGCGCTGGTGGTGGCAGGCGCCATGCATGGGCTGGTCGGCTGGGGCTGGCCCGCCTCGCTGCTGTTCGGCAGCCTGATCGCGGCGACCGATCCGGTGTCGGTCATCGCCATGATGAAGGAGCAGAACGCCGACAAGCGCCTGCGCTTCCTCATGGAGGCCGAAAGCCTGGTCAACGATGGCGCAGCGGCAGTGCTTTTCGCGTTGGTGGCCAACTGGATTCTGGGCAGCACCACCGGGCCGGCGGGCATCGCCCTGGCCCTGCTGACCACGGTGGGTGGCGGCGTGTTGCTGGGGCTCGCGGTGGCAGCCGCACTGATGCTGATCGCGGGCCGGTCAGAGGATCATCTTGTCGAGATCACGCTGACCATGCTGGCGGCCTATGGCTCCTTTCTGCTGGCCGAAGAACTGCACGTTTCAGGCGTTCTGGCCACCTTGGCCGCGGGCATGCTGGTGGGCAATTGGGGCAAAGGCCGCAAGCTGACCGAAGAAGGCGGCAAGGCAGTGGTGCGCTTCTGGGATTTCGCGGCTTTCCTTGCCAATTCGGTCGTGTTTCTGCTGATCGGCAGCCGCGAGGCGATGCAGCCCATCGCCTCCTATGCGCTGCCGGCGGTGATCGGCACGCTGGCGGTGCTGGTTGGTCGCGCAGTGGCGGTCTATCCGATCACGCCGCTCTTCAGGCGCACGCCCATGGCGGTCGACGGGCTGACGCAGCATATCCTGTTCTGGGGCGGATTACGCGGAGCGCTGGCTCTGGCGCTGGCTCTGGGCGCCCCGACCAGCCTGCCCGAGCACGATGCGCTGATCAGCGTGGCCTTTGCCGTGGTCGCCTTCTCGATTTTCATCCAGGGGCTAACCGTGCCGCTCTTGCTGCGCAGAAGCGCCGAGAACCAGCCCTGACGACAGGGCGGCCATGGCGACCTTCAGGCCAGTTCAGCAAAAGCTGTCTCTCCTTGGCAATTGGGCATCAATCTTGCGCCACCGCAATCAAACCATCAACGACCCATCGCGCTAACCATTGCCCGATGGCCTGAATGCCTTTCTGCTCACCCCAGCGCGCAATGGCCTGTTGGCATATGTGCTCGAAGCGCGTGTGGCCGCTGGTTAGCAGCCTCAACATGGCCGCCTCATCTGCATCAAGCCGGCGCAATCGGCAGATCCCCTCCACGCGCCAGACCAGCACCGCCTCGGGCTCCCTTTGCTCCCGAGCAGCAGGAGGCGGCAGCTCTTCAGCCAGCGCCATCCAGATTTCGGCCGCGTTAGTGGCGAGCGACAGGATCGCCAGCGCCGGAATGGCCTGCAACCAAGCCTCGCCCCAATCGATGCCCGCCATCTGCGCAGGTGTCATGGCCGCCGCGTCGGCCGCCACAAAGACCTGTGACAGCGCCAGTTCGATCCGCGCCAGATCGCCAATCTCGCGGTCGTCCGGATATTGCGCGGTCAGGCTGTCGGGCAGGCCATCGGCATACTCATCCAGCGTCCAGCTATGTGGCGGCACGCGATCAATATGGCGCGCGGCGGCAGCGCGAAAATCCGCCTCACCCATCCAGGCCATGGTCTGCGGACAGGTTTCCGCCAGACAGGCCATCAGGCTGGCGCGGTAATTGTTCTGATAGACCGCCAGCCCCTCGGCGCGGCGCAGAGGCAGGTTCGGCGGCTGGTCCTCGTCACCGCCGACCAGCCAGCCCAGAAAGCCGCTCTGCAGGGCGCTCAAACGCATGGGGCAATTTCCTCTGTCGCAATGGCTCGCGCCACATCCAGCTCGGCCAGCAATTCGGGCAAAGCCGGTATATTATCGTCACGCTCGATCATGACGGCCGCATGGGGCGCGCGCGCCAATGCCACCCGCAGCAGCGCCCATACCGGATCGGGCACATTCCGGTCATGCGTGTCGATCAGGCCGTCGCACCCTTGCGTATGGCCGGCAAGATGGATCTGCTCCACCGCCTCGTAAGGCATCGCGGCCAGATAGTCGGCGGCGGAAAATCCATGGTTTACCGCGCTGACATGGATGTTGTTGACGTCCAGCAGGAGCCCGCAGCCGCTGCGCGCCACGACCTCAGCCAAGAAGTCCCACTCGCTCATCTCATCATGGGAAAAGGCGACATAGCTCGACGGGTTCTCGATCAGCATCCGGCGGCCCAGCGCATCCTGCGCCTGCGCAATGTTGGCGCAGACCACATCCAGCGTCTCGGCGGTATAGGGCAAGGGCAGCAAGTCGTGAGAATTATGCGCGCCAAAGCGCGTCCAGCACAGATGATCAGAGACAATGCAGGGCTCGATCTCATCCACCAGCGCCCGCAACCACGCCAGATAATCCCCACGCAGCCCATCCGCC
>DATMUT010000605.1:0-5620 GCA_035563755.1 Novosphingobium sp. | reverse complement strand
TGCTGGGCACGGCCATGCCGCGCGGGCCTTTGGCGCAAAGCCTGCGCGACAAGCTGGAGCCGGTGACGACTACGCTGCTGCTGCCCATGTTCTTCACCTTCTCGGGCCTGAACACGCAATTGCAGGTGCTGGGCCGGATGGACATGATCGGCGCGACAGTGGCCATCCTGCTGGCGGCCATACTGGCCAAGGGCGGCGCCAGCTATCTGGCCGCGCGGATAGCCGGCGAGACGCACGACACGGCAATGGGCATCGGCGCGCTGATGAACGCGCGCGGGCTGATGGAGCTGATCATCGTCAACATCGGCCTGTCGAGCCACATCATCGGGCAAAGCCTGTTTGCCATGCTGGTGCTGATGGCGATCGTGACCACCTTGATGGCGGCGCCCCTGTTCGAGCTGGTGGCGCGGCGGCGCTGGCAGGGGGCGGCAGTGACAGTACATTGAGGGTGCGCCACAGGTTAGTGCAATCGATTGTTGCATAGTCTTGCGGCCACTGATAGACAGATTCGCAGCAATGAGGGCCGCCAAAAACCGGCCCCACCACGAGGATGTCCATGGCCCAAGCAATGCCCCATGCCGCGCCGGCCGATGGCGCCATAACGCCTGTGTCGCTAGCGCCCGCGCGCAAGCCCCACCTCTCGCTCGCGCGCATCGTCGAGATGAACCTGGGTTTCCTGGGGCTGCAATTCAGTTTTGGCCTGCAACAGGGCAACATGGTGCCGATCTACTCGTGGCTGGGCGCGGACGAGGCGCGGCTGCCCATCCTGCAACTGGCAGGGCCGGTCACGGGGCTCATCATCCAGCCGCTGATCGGCGCGCTGTCCGACCGCACGGCCTCGCGGCTGGGGCGGCGCACGCCCTATTTCCTGATCGGCGCGGTCATGTGTTCGCTCGGCCTTTTCGCCATGCCGCATTCGGTCAGCCTGCTGATGGCGGCCAGCCTGCTGTGGCTGCTGGATGCTGGCAACAACATCACGATGGAGCCATACCGCGCCTATGTCTCGGACCGGCTGAACCCGGACCAGCACGAGATCGGCTTCCTTTCGCAAAGCGCCTTTACCGGCCTGGCGCAATGCCTCGCGTTTCTCTCTCCCTCGATCCTGGTCTACTGGTTCGGTATCGATCGCAATGCGGTCGACAGCCACAATATCCCGCAGATCACCCATATCTCCTTCCTGATCGGGGCGGTGCTGTCGATCTCGACGATCCTGTGGTCGGTGCTGCGCGTGCCCGAACTGCCCATCAGCGATGAGGAGCGCGAGCGCATCGCCGCCGCGCCGCGTTCGGCCGGGGCGACCCTGCGCGAGATCGGGCAGGCCATCGTCGACATGCCGAAGGCCATGCGCCAGATGGCGTGGATGAGCCTGTTCCAGTGGTACGGCTTCTCGATCTACTGGTCCTATGCCGCGCTGTCGATCGGCCGCTCGGTCTATGGCACCACCGATAAGGGCAGCGCCCTGTTCCGCGACGCGGTGCTGACCACGCAGCAGTTGGGGGCGTTCTACAATCTGGTGGGCTTTGTCGCGGCCTTTGCCATGGTGCCGCTGGCCCGGCGCTTGGGCGCCTCGCGGCTGCATATGCTGTGTCTGGCGCTTTGCGGGGCGGTGCTGCTCTATCTGCCCTCGGTGGGGGCGCAGGGCGGCGTGGCGCCGGCGATGTTCTCGGCGCTGGCCATGCCCGAGTTGGGGCGCCATCTGGCGCTGCTGATCCCGGCGCTGGGCCTCGGCCTTGGCTGGGCCAGCATCATGGGCAACCCCTATGTCATCCTGGCCGGTTCGATCCCGCCCGAGCGCACCGGCGTCTACATGGGCATTTTCAACATGATGATCGTGGTGCCGATGCTGCTGAACGGGCTGACCTTCGGCTGGCTCTACCGGCATCTGCTGGGGGGCGATTCGCGCCATGCCATCGCCTTTGCCGGCGTGCTGCTGCTGTGCGCGGCGGCCACGATGCTGCGCGTCAAATCCCCCCGGCTCACCCCGCAGGAGGCTGCATGACCCCGCCTGAGTTCCTGACGCTGCATTCCCCCGCCTGCACCGCCATCTGGGAAGTGCACCCCGGCGAGGCGCCGCTGTGGCGCTACTGGGGCCCGCGCCTGCCCGATGGGGTAGTGCCGCCCGCACCCTTGCGCGACACGCGCCCCGAACCCAGCTTCTCGCTCCACCACGACATGCCGCTCAGCCTGTTTCCCGGCGTCAGCATGGGCTGGTTCGGGCAAAGCGCGCTGCTGGCCCACCGTGGCGGCGCGGGTTGGACACTGGCCATCACCGATTGCGCGGTCGAGCGCCCCGCGCCCGACACGCTGCTGTTCCGCCTGACCGATGCGGTAGCCGGCATCGAGGCGGCCGTCACCGCAAGGCTGGATCCCGACACCGACACGCTCACCCTGTCGACCACGCTGGCCAACGCGGGCGAAGGCGTGCTCGACGTCAGCTGGCTGGCGGCGGGCAATGTGCCGCTGCCGCCCGATGCCGCCAGCGTGCGCTCGTTTGGCGGGCGGCATAACAGCGAATTCGTCGCCATCGACGACACGCTCACCCGCAGCCTGTGGCGGCGCGAGAACCGGCGCGGCCTGACCTCGCACGACTGTTTTCCGGGCGCTGTGGTGCAATGCGCCGATGGCGCCGCCTATGGCGCACAACTGGCCTGGAGCGGCAATCACGCCCAGACGATCGAGTGGATCGATGATGCGCGCCGCCAATGGCAGATGGGCGAATGGCTGGCCCCCGGCGAGGTACGCTTGGCGCCGGGCGAAAGCATCACCACCCCCGACATGCTGGCCACCGTTGCCCGCGATGGCGCCAATGGCGTGGCATGGGCGTTTCACCGGGCGGTGCGCGCGCGCATGACATGGCCGGGCGGCGCCATGCGGGCGCGCCCGGTGCATCTCAACACGTGGGAGGGGTTCTATTTCGACCACGACCTGCCCGCACTGAAGGAACTGGCCGATGCAGCGGCGCAGGTTGGCATCGAGCGTTTCGTGCTTGACGATGGCTGGTTCGGCACGGCGCGAAAAGGGCGCGACGATGACACCTCCTCGCTGGGCGACTGGAGCGTCGATCCGCGCAAATACCCCGACGGGCTGGCGCCGCTGGCCGAACATGTCGTGGCGCTGGGCATGGAATTCGGCCTGTGGGTCGAACCCGAGATGATCAACCCCGACAGCGACCTGTACCGCGCGCATCCCGACTGGGCGCTGCATGTGGCGGGGCGGCCGATGCTGGGCGCGCGCAACCAATATGTGATCGACATGAGCCGGCAGGACGTGCGCGACCACCTGTTCGAGGCGATTGCCGCGCTGCTGGCGGATCTGCCCATTGGTTACCTGAAATGGGACCACAATCGCGACCTGACTCACGCGGGCGACCATGCGCTGTTCCGCCAGCAGGTGCTGGGCGCCTATGCGCTGATGGCGCGGCTGCGCGCAGCCTTCCCGCAGGTCGAGATCGAGGCCTGCGCCGGCGGCGGCGGCCGGATCGATGCGGGTGTCATCGCTCATACGCACCGTTTCTGGACCAGCGACTGCATCGACGCCACCAGCCGCGTGGCCATCCAGCGCGGTTTCCTGCAATTCATGCCGCCCGAGCTGATGGGCAGCCATGTTGGCGCCTGCCCCGCGCACAGCACTGGCCGCATGCAGGCGATGGATTACCGCGCCCATGTCGCCCTGCCCGGCCATTTCGGCGTGGAACTGGACCTGCGCCACCTGACCGAGGCCGAGACCGGCGAACTGGCCAGCGCGATCACCCGCTACAAGGCGCTGCGCGGCGGGCTGCATGGCGCGCGCGTGTGGATGGGCGAGGTGGGCGACCATGTCGTGTGGCAGGCGCATGGCACGGGCCACGAGCTGCTGCTGCTCGTCACCCGCCACGCGCCCACGTCGCTGCGTCACCAGCCGCACCTGCGCCTGCCCATGCTGGCGGCAGGGCAGCGCTATCGCATCGCCATGCCCGGCGCCGATCCGTTCGAGGCGGACGGCAGTTGGATCGCCGCGGTTGGCCTGCCCTTGCCCCCTATGCGCGGCGAGGCCGGGCTGGCCATCACCATAACCGCAATCAATCCTTAGGCCGCATTTAGGCAACCCCACGGAAGCCTGACGGTTGACCATATTTGCAATCGATTGCTAAAAGCCTTTGCGACGCAGCCAAGAAGCCTAGCACGACCGGAGAGAACCAGATGCCCCCTATCCCCCACACCTCGTGCTGGACCCGCAAGCATGTCGCGGCCATCACCGGCGCCGATGCCGCGCACACTATCGCGCCGGTCGATCCGGCATCGCTGGCCCCGGTGCTGCCTGGCATCGACCTGTGGGACCTGTGGCCGCTGCAAAACGCCGATGGCACCACCACCCTGTTCGACGGGTGGAGCCTGTGGTTCGTGCTCTCGGCCCCGGCCCTGCCCGACCCCGACAAGCGGCACGACATCGCCCGCATCCGCCTGATCGCCCGCCGCGACACGCCCGAAGGCGGCCAGTGGCACGATTGCGGCAACGCCCTGCCCGATGGCCTGAACCCGGGCAGCCGCGAATGGGCCGGCAGCGCCCTGTTCGATCCTACCAGCGGCGCGGTCACGCTGTTCTACACCGTGGCCGGCTATCCGGGCGAAAACCCCTCCAGCTTTGCCCAGCGCCTGTTCCAGACCACCGGGCGCATCGCTGGCACCGCGCCGCAACTGAGCATCACCGACTGGTCCACCCCGGTCGAAAGCTTTGCCAGCGACAACCACCACTACGTGCTGGTCAACCAGCGCGAGGGCGTGCCCGGCTTCATCAAGGGTTTCCGCGATCCGGCCCATTTCCGCGATCCGGCCGACGGGCGCACTTACATCCTCTTCACCGGCTCGCTGCGCCAGTCCGATCATGGCTTCAACGGCTGCATCGGCATTGCCCAGGCGCAGGACGAAAGCCTGACCCAATGGGCGATCCTGCCCCCGCTGGTCAGCGCCGATGGGCTGAACAACGAGCAGGAGCGCCCGCTGGTGATCGCGCGCGACGGGCTGTACTATCTGTTCTGGTCGACCCAGCGCAAGGTGTTCGCCCCCGATGGCCCCAACGGCCCCAATGGCCTGTATGGCATGGTGGCCGACACGCTGATGGGGCCGTGGCGCCCGCTCAACGGCACGGGGCTGGTGGCGGGCAATCCGGCCAGCGCGCCCTTCCAGACCTACAGCTGGTGGGTCGAGCAAGAACCCTGCGGCGCTCTGACCGTCTGGGGTTTTGCCGATTTTGCCGGCGTTGCCGCCGATGGCGTGGTTGACGATGCGGCCTGGCGGCGCAATCATTTCGGCGGAACACCTGCGCCCACTTTCCGTATCGCCCTGGATGGCGACACAGCGCAGGTTTGCGCGGCATAAGCGCCGGCAGGAGAGGACAAATGGCGCAATACGGCCTGATCGAGGCAGGCGGGACCAAATTCGTGCTGGGCATCGCGCAGGAGGACGGCACGATCATCGCCCGCCACCGCCTTGCCACCACCACGCCCGACGAGACAATCGGCGCGGCCATTGCCTGGATGCGCGCGCAGGATCTGGACCCCGCGGCCATTGGCATCGGCAGCTTTGGCCCGCTGTGCCTTGACCCGGGCGCCGCGCAATGGGGGCACATCACCTCCACCCCCAAG
>DATMUT010000604.1:0-4820 GCA_035563755.1 Novosphingobium sp. | reverse complement strand
GCGTGGCGCTGATGGGCGCCTACAGCCTGATCCTCGCCGCTATCGCGCCCGATCTATGGGCCGATCCCTTTGGCGCCCTGATCAAAAACCTCGCTGTTCTCGGCCTGTCTCTCGCCATCCATGCGATGGAGAAGCCCCATGACTGAGTATCTGCTCCTCAAGACCATCCATATCCTCAGCTCCACACTGCTGTTCGGCACTGGCCTGGGCACGGCATTTCATGGCTGGATGGCCAACCGTTCTGGCGTGCTGGCGGCAAGCAGGGTGGTCAACCGCAATGTCGAACTCGCCGACTGGCTGTTCACTGCGCCCGCCGTCATCGTGCAGCCGGTAACAGGTGTGTGGCTGGCGCATCTCGCTGGTTTCCCGCTGACAACGCCTTGGCTGATGGCCGCCATCGCGCTCTACATTCTGGTGGGGGCCTGCTGGCTGCCGGTGGTGGCGATCCAGATCGCCATGCGCCGTATCGCAGAGGCGACGCCGGACGGCGCCGCATTGCCCGCCCGTTACCACCGTCTGGCGCGCTGGTGGTTCGCGCTGGGTTGGCCCGCCTTTATCGGTGTCCTCATCATTTTCTGGCTCATGGTGGCCAAACCCGCGTTTGCGCTGTGATCGAACCACTCTTCCGCCGCCTGCCAGGCCAAGCGCCATGGCGCGAATGATCGCCAGACCTGGCCGGGCGCCGCTGCGTCCCGCTGGGCTTTACCGCAAGGGCTCAGACCGCGGGATCATCGTCGATGGGCGAGTTGAACTCATGCCACAGGCCGTTGATGATGCCAAAGCCCACCGCAAGGCCCAGACCCAGCACCCAGGTGAAATACCACATGGTCTTGTCCTCTCAGTAAAAATCAGGGTTGGTCTGCACGTCGCGCAAGGTGATGCGCCCGCCCAGCATCTTCATCACCCATGCCGTGTAGCCCAGCACGACAGGCAGGAAGATCACCGTCACGACCAGCATGATGAACAGCGTCATGTGGCTGGACGAGGCATTCCACACCGTCAGGCTGGAGCGCGGATCGATCGAGGACGGCAGGATGAAGGGGAACATCGAGAGGCCCACCGTGGCGATGATGCCCGTCGTGGCCAGCGCTGTGCCGATCAGGTTCAGCCCGCCCGAACGCCTGGCGATCCCTGCCAGCGCCACCAGCGGCCCCGCCAGCCCTAGCACGGGCGCCAGAAGCATCCACCTGTGCGCGCTGTAATTGGCAAGCCAGCCACCCGGCACGGCGACGCTTGATGACATCAGCGGGTTCGAAGGACCTTGCGTGTCGACAGCGCCGGTCAGCGCCAGCCCCATGCCGCCACGTGCCACCATCACGCCGCCGATCAGGAACAGCGCGATGCTGGCCAGCGCGGCGATGCGGGCGATGGCGCGGGTGCGGGCCAGCACTGGCCCTTCCTCGATCTTCACCGCGAGCCAGCCTGCGCCATGCAGTGCCAGCATCGCCACCGAGAGCAAGCCCGTCAGCAAGGTGAAGGGCGTGAACAGGCCCAGCAAGCTGCCCTCATAGGTCATGCGCAGGTCGCTGTCGAAACGGAAGGGCGCGCCCGCCAGCACATTGCCCACCGCCACGCCAAACACCAGCGCGGGCACAAAGCCGCCCACGAACAGCGCCCAATCCCAGCGGTTGCGCCATGCCGCATCAGCGTGCTTCGAGCGGTATTTGAACGACACCGGCCGCAGGATCAGCGCCGCCAGCACCAGGAACATGGCAAGGTAGAAACCGGAGAAACTGACCGCATAGACAAAGGGCCATGCGGCAAAGATCGCGCCGCCGCCCAGGATGAACCACACCTGATGGCCCTCCCAATGGGGGGCGATGGCGTTGATGACGAGGCGGCGCTCCTGATCGGTGCGCCCGACGAAGGGCAGCAAGGCCCCCACGCCAAGGTCATAGCCATCGGTCAGCGCAAAGCCGATCAGCAGCACGCCCAGCAGCGCCCACCAGATCACCCGCAAGGTTTCATAGTCGAGAGGAATATGCATGTCCTGTCCCCTTATTCGGCGGGCAGCGGGGCAAAGCCCTGCGCGTCGCTTACGGGTTCGTGGTGCTCAATCGGCCCTTTGCGGATCGCGGCGATCATCAGGCGGATCTCGATCACGGCCAACGTGCCATAGAGCGCGGTGAAGCCGAAGATGGTTGCCCACACCTGCGGCACGGTCAGCGAGGAGGCACCAAGGAAGGTGGGCAGCACGCCATCCACCGCCCAGGGCTGGCGCCCGATTTCGGCCAGCACCCAACCAGACTCAATCGCGATCCACGGCAGCGGGATCATAACCACCGCCAGTTTCAGGAACCAGCGCTTGGAAAACTGGCAAGCCGAGGCGCAATAAAAGGCCATGCCAAAATAGGCGATGAAGCCAAACCCAAGCGCCGCCATGCCGCGAAACAGGAAGAACATCACCGGCACGTTGGGCACCGTGTCCCAAGCGGCTTTCAGGATCAGCCTGTCATCAGCCTTGCGCGGGTCGGCCACATAGCGCTTGAGCAGCAGGGCATAGCCGATGTCGCGCTTGTGCGCCTCGAAGGCGGCACGGGCCGGGAGGCTCGCGCGGTCCGCCTTCAGCTTTTCCACCGCGTCATAGCCGATAATGCCGCTGTGAATGCGCTCGTCGGCGCGCAGCACCAGCTCCTCGATCCCGTCGATCTTGCCCGAAAGGCTGCGCGTGCCGATGATACCCATCACATAGGGCAAACGGATCGCGCCATGCGTGGTGCGCCCCGCCACATCGGGCAGGCCCACAAGCGTGATGGCGGCAGGGGCTTCCTCGGTTTCCCACATCGCCTCAATCGCGGCCAGTTTCATCTTCTGGTTATCGCTCAGCGCATAACCGCTTTCATCGCCCAGCACGACCACCGAGAGCGCCGAGGCGAGGCCAAACGCCGAGGCCACCATCATCGAGCGGCGCGCCACATTGGTATATTTGCCCCGCAGCATATAAAGCGCCGAAACGCCCATCACGAAAGTTGCGGCGCAAACATACCCCGCGCTGACCGTATGCACGAATTTGGCCTGTGCCACCGGGTTGAACAGCACGTCGTAGAAGCTGGTCACTTCCATCCGCATGGTTTGCGGATTGAAGGCCGCGCCAACGGGGTTCTGCATCCAGCCATTGGCGATCAGGATCCACAGCGCCGACAGGTTCGTGCCCAAAGCGGTCAGCAACGTGACAAACAGATGCTGGCGGCGGCTGAGGCGATCCCAGCCAAAGAACATCACGCCCACCATCGTGGCCTCGAGGAAAAAGGCCATCAGCCCTTCAATCGCCAGCGGCGCGCCAAAAATGTCGCCCACATAATGCGCGTAATAGGCCCAGTTGGTGCCGAATTCGAACTCCATGGTCAGGCCTGTTGCCACGCCCAGCACGAAATTGATGCCAAACAGCTTGCCCCAAAAGCGCGTGATAACCCGCCAGATCGGGCGCTTGGTAATCACATAGACGCTCTCCATGATGACCAGCATGAAAGAGAGGCCGAGCGTCAACGGTACGAAAAGAAAATGGTACATGGCTGTCAGCGCGAACTGCAGCCGGGATAATTCGACAACCGCCATATCCATCGGACATGTCCCCTTGGAAAGGCTGCGCTTTCTGCGCAACACAGGCAATGGCAGGCGGCTTGCACCCAAGCAGACTCGCTTGCTAATTGCAGATATTTCTAATATGATGAAATAATAATATGGTCAACCCCCTTTCCCTCCCTCGCCCCCGCCCCGATAGTCGTGCAAGCCTTTGGTGGATCGCCGATACTTGCGGCGCAATCATGCTCGCCTTCGGCCTTGCCAGAGTCATCGCGGGCGCTGCATGGGCGCATCATATCTCCCTTCAGGGGCTCGCCGCGATGGCCGCAGGGGGCCTTGTGCGAGCCATGGCCCAAGGCCAGGCACAAGTGGCAGGGATGGCCGCGGTCTTGCGCGCGCAATCCCGATGGCGAGCGGTGCTATTGCCTGCTCTGCTCCCGACCCGCCTGATGCGCGGGCGCCTGATTGGCGAGGATCTGCATCTGGCGGTGGATGCCATAGCCGCCACGCGGGGCTATGTGGCGCGCTATCTGCCGCTGCGCCTGGCCGCCGGAGCCTCGCCCTTGCTGGTGGCCCTGGCGACATGGCCGGCCAGCGTGGTGGCCGCCGCAATCATGCTGGCCACGCTGGTGCCTTTCATTCTGGGCATGGTGCTGGCGGGCACCGCCGCCGCCCGCCGCGCCACAGCGCAGCATCAGGCGCTGGAACGCCTGTCCGGCTTGCTGGTGGATCGCCTGCGCACGCTGCCCACCATCCTCTCCTTCAGCGCCGAAGACCGCATTGCCCGCCATCTGGGCGCCAGCGCGCAAGAAGCTGCGCGGCGCACCATGTCGGTGCTGGCCATCGCCTTCGCCTCGGGCGCCATTCTGGAGTTCTTTGCCGCGCTCAGCGTGGCGTTGGTGGCGGTCTATTGCGGCTTTGCCTTGCTGGGCCTGCTCCCCTTCCCCGCGCCCGAGCACCTTGATCTGGAGCGCGCCTTTTTCGTGCTGGCACTCGCACCTGAATTCTACCTTGGCCTGCGCCGCCTTGCTGCTGCCTATCACGACAAGCAGACCGGCGAGGCCGCCCTTGCCGCCATGGACGAGGCGATCAGCCAAGTGCCGCAAGCCCCCACCCCCATCGAGGCCCCAAGCCGGCTGACAGGCCGCGCCGTGGTCCTCAGCCACCGTGACGGAATGATGATTGGCCCGCTCGATTGGGCGTGGGCCGCCCCAGGTCTGCACGTCATCACCGGCTCCTCGGGCAGCGGCAAGTCCTCGCTGTTGCTGGGGCTGATCGGGCAAGTGCCGGTAGGGTCT
>DATMUT010000603.1:0-12497 GCA_035563755.1 Novosphingobium sp. | reverse complement strand
GAAACGCAGCGGCCAGCACGGCGCTGCCGCAGCCGCCGAAAACCAGCCAGAATGTTCCGAAAACCTCAGCGAAAAGTGCCTTGTGCAAAGACATGACCACACCTCTCCATCTGCCGTAGACGTTGGCGGCGAGGCTGATCGCGATCGTCTTCGAGGTAAAGGGGCAATCGCTGGCAGCCTTGTAAAATTTCGTACAGCCACAAGGCGGAGCAGTACCGCATGGCCGGCAGCAGCCTCTCCTGGTCGACAGGGCCAGCCGCCGACATTGCGGACAGCTGCGAGACCATGTACCGATCGCCGGATGGCAAAGGCTGATAGGTTGGAACGCCTCGACGTTCGTCGTGCAGAGCTTGAAACGGAATATGCAGCAGCGCTGATTGAGGCCCTGCGCGTTACGGCCTCGGGCAAATGGGGCCTTTTTGACCACAATGCGGACCGCGTGGCGCGCAAGGCCGTGGCTCCCGTCATCGATCATCTGGCTGAAATCGGCCAGGCGATCGACCAGATGCGAGAGCAGCTTGGCCTGCCCCCTTTCGCGCTTCAGCAGGAATTCCTCGCCTCTCGCGGGCCGGTCAGGTCGGATGCGGTAGGCGAACCCAAGCAGGCACAGGCCTGGCTTGATCGGCTGGGCGGGGGCAAGAAGGCTTAGCCCCATCCTCTGACCGGCCGCGCCGCCTCTTGCAGCGCGCCGGCGATCCCCCTAGAGATGCGAACGCCTCGCAATTATGCTGGCAGCCCCTGTTCCTGCCACGATAGAAAGGTGAGCGAGTGCCGCAGCGCGAGGTGATTGCCACCATTCTTGCGGAACAACGCGGCGAGCTTATCAACTATGCCCGCACCGTCAGCGGCGATGCCGATGGCGCCGAGGATCTGGTGCAGGAAGCCTGGCTGCGGCTCGACCAGGCCGCGCGGGCAGAGCCCATCGCCAAACCCGCCCATCTGCTCTGGCGCATCCTGCGCAACCTGGCGATCGACCGGGGCCGGCGCATCACGCGCGAAAAAGGGCTGGTGGCCAGAGAACCCACGCAGGAACAGCTGGAGCAGCAGCCCGACCGTCAGCCCTCCATCGAGGACATGCTGATCGCGCGCGACGAACTGGCCCGCATCGGCCATGTCATCAACGGATTCGATGCGCGCACCCGCGCCGCCTTCGAGATGCACCGCTTCGAAGGCGCGAAACTGCGCGAGATCGCCGCGCATCTGGGCATTTCGGTGACCGCCGCCCATGGGCTGGTCGCCACGGCGCTGCGCGCCATCCGCGCCGCGCTCGATCACGATTGAGGCAGGGCCGGCAATCTGCGCCGGAAAAATCTTTCCATCATGCGTCTCTTGGGTAGAGAAACCGGGATGAGACGGCAGGGCATGACAGGCGCTTCCCCCGATATGGACAAGATGGACGCCGATGAAGCGGCGATCGAATGGGCGATCCTGCTGCGCGAGGAGCCGGAGGATGCCGAGCTGAAGGCCGGTTTCGAGGCCTGGCTGGCCGCGTCTCCCCGGCATGCCGCCGCCTGGGCGGCAACCGCGCACGCCTACGACCGGGCGGGCGATCTGCGCCCCCTGTTCACCGCACCGCTGCGCGCGGCCGAAGCGCGCCCGGTTCTGCCGACCGGCCCCGCCCCCTATCGCCGCCGCCCGAGAAGCACCGCCACGCACAGGTGGCGGCCAAACCGGCGCCAGGCGCTCGCCGCCGGTTTGGCCGCCTGCCTCATGCTGATCGCGGCCCCTTCGCTGCTGCTGCGGGTTGAGGCCACTTATCGCACCGGGACGGCGCAAGTGCGCAGAACCGTGCTGGCAGATGGCACCATCGCCCAGCTTGCGCCCGACAGCGCCATCGCCGTCACCTATGCCGCCAACCGCCGGCAGGTGCGGCTGCTGAAGGGCGAGGCATGGTTCGATGTGCGCCACGATGCCGCGCGCCCCTTCTATGTCGATGCCGGCGGCATCACCACCACCGATATCGGCACGGCCTTCGATGTGCGGCTGGAGCGCAAGGGGGTGACCACCGAAGTCTCCTCAGGGCAGGTGCGCGTTGCCTACAGCGGTGCCCCGCCGATTTCCGAACCGCTGTCGCGCGGGGACAGCCTGCATGTCGGCTTTGATGGCATCATGCAGCGGGAACAGCGCCCTGCCGGGCAGATGGCGGCGTGGCGCAGCGGTCAGATCATCGTGCGCGACCGGCCCGCGGGCGAGGTGATTGCCGCGCTGCGCCCCTGGTTTGCCGGCGTGATCCTGCTGCGGGACGAAAGCTTTGCCCGCCAGCGCGTGACGGGGCTGTATAATGCCACCCGGCCTGTGGAGGCCTTGCAGGGCCTGGCGCAGGCTTATGGCGGCTCCGTCACCACGATCACGCCCTGGGTGATTGTGGTATCCTCGGGGCGATAGGCGCAGCCACCTTTGCTGATTTATATTTCCATTGAATTTCATATGCATATGGAAATTCCGGGCACCTAATCCGCTGGGGCACCGCTTTTTTTGCCGAAAAATCCTTGGAACGCGCGTCAATTGCCAAGAGGGGCATTGCGACGCATTATCAATATGCCTCCTTGCCCGAGGAAAGCCCGGAAGGAGATATGGGAATGATAAAAAGCGGTCAGACCAGCGGAAACAGGCAGCGCAAGAGGCATGCGCACCGCCTCATCGCCGCCGCATGGGCCATGCCGGCCACAAGCATGCCGGCCGCAGCCGTGGCCTTGCTGGCCGCGCCCGCAGCGCAGGCGCAGGATGCCGCGCGCAGCTTTGACATCCCCGCCCAGCCACTCGCCGATGCGCTGACCAGCTTCGGCCAGCAATCGGGCCTGCAGGTCAGCACGCAGGCGCCGCTGGTCGAAGGCCGCAACTCCACCGCCGTGAAAGGCGCCATGCCCGCGCTTCAGGCGCTCAGCCGCCTGCTGGCGGGCACCGGGCTGGCCTTTCGCGTGGCGGGCACCACCGTCTCGCTCGAACCGGCCCCGCAAGGGGCGGGCGCGATCAGCCTGGGCCCTGTGCGGGTGGAAGGCGAAGGGGCAGGCACCGAGGACACCGCGCCCGATGCCGTGCCCGGCATCAAGGGCTATGTCGCCACGCGCGGCGCGGGCGCAACCAAGACCGACACGCCGCTGATCCGGATTCCCGCCTCGATCTCGGTAGTCACCCATGCGCAGATCGTCGATCAGGACGCGCAGAGCACCTCGCAAGCGCTGCGCTACACACCCGGCATCGTGGCCGAACAGCGCGGGATCAACGAGGATTCGCTCGAATATCTCTACACCCGCGGCTTTCAGGCCCGCACCTTCATCGACGGGCTGACCATCCCCTTCTCCGGCTTCAACATCGCCACGCGCGACACCTATCTGATCGACCGGGTGGAAAGCGTGCGCGGCCCCGTCTCGGTCGTCTATGGCCAGACGCCGCCGGGCGGCCTCGTCAACATCGTCTCGAAACAGCCCACGACACAGCCGCTGCATGAGGTGTTTTTCGAAACCGGCAGCTATGGCCGCGCGCGTGGCGGCTTCGATTTCGGCGGCGCGCTGAACGGCTCGGGCACCTTGTCCTATCGCCTGACCGCCGTGGCGATGACCACCGGCACGCAGACCAACTATGTCCGCCAGAAGCGCATTGCGGTCGCCCCTGCCCTCACCTGGAAGCCGGACGAGCGCAACACGCTGACCATCATCGGCAATTACCAGAAGGACCCGGAAGCGGGCGCCTTCAACTATGTGCCCGCCGTGGGCACGGTGCTGCCGGGCAAGGTGACGATCCCGCGCTCGCTCAACACCGGCGATCCGGGCTATGATGTCTATCGCAAGGAAGAGGAGAGCATCGCCTACCGCTTCGAGCACCGCTTCAGCGACGCTTTGAAATTCCGCCAGAACTTCCGCTATATGCACAACAGCCAGACGATCCACCACGTGGGTGACGGATCGAGCTATGACAGCACCGGCACCGCGCTGACCCGCATCGCCTACAACAATTACGGCACGGTCGATGCCATCAGCATGGACAATCAGCTGACCGCCGATTTCGCCACGGGCGCAGTGCATCACACTTTCGTGGCAGGGGTGGACCTGCTCAACACCCAGTTCGACCACCACCTCTATTACAGCCGGCTCGACGGGCAGAACCCGGCCAATCTGGTCATCGCCGATCCGGTCTATTTCCAGAATGTGCCCGCGCCCAATTTCCTGCTGGGCTCCTCCACGCGTGAACGCACGCAGCAGGCCGGGATCTATGCGCAGGATCAGGCCACGCTGGGCCGGCTGACGCTGGTGGGCGGCCTGCGACAGGACTGGGCGGGCACGCACAGCGTGTCTTACAAGACCGGCAGCATCACCGACCAGAGCAGCCATGCGCTGACAGGCCGCCTCGGCGCGGTCTATCAGATCACCGACAGCCTGGCGCCTTATGTCAGCTGGTCCACCTCCTTCCAGCCGCAGGCGGGCAACACCGACACCGGCGCGCCGCTGAAACCCACCAAGGGCAAGCAGGTGGAAGCCGGCATCAAGTTCCAGCCCGCCGGCGGCAAGAGCTTCGTGACGCTGGCCGTCTATGATCTGCGCCAGACCAATGTGACCGTGTCGAACTCGCTCTACACCGGCTCGATCACCCAGACGGGCGAGGTGCGCTCGCGCGGGGTGGAGGCCGAGGCGCATGCCTACCTTACCGACCGCGTGCAGATGATCGCCAGCTACACCCATGACGAAGTGCGCAACACCAGCGCCACCGCCAACATTCTGGGCAAGGCCCCGGCGGGCATCCCGCAGGACATGGCGGCGCTGTGGCTGTCCTATGATATGCCCGCAACGCTGATCCCCGGCCTGAAGGCCAGCGCGGGGGTGCGCTATGTGGGGGCCAGTTTCGGCAATCCCACCAACACCTTCAAGGTGCCGGGCTATACGCTGGCCGATCTGGGGATGCAGTATGACGTGGGCCGCGCCCTGCCGAAACTCACAGGTGTGAAGCTCAGCGTCAATGTCAGCAATCTGTTCGACCACACCTATGTGACCTGCACCGACCTGACCTACTGCACCTTCGGCCAGGGGCGGCAGGTGCTGGCCGGGATCAAATACGCATGGTGAGAAGCGGCGTGAAAGGCCGCGTGAAAGGGTGGTCGCGCCTGCATCGCTGGAGCAGCCTGATCTGCACGCTGTTCCTGCTGGTGCTGTGCATAACGGGCCTGCCGCTGATCTTCAGCGCGGAGATCGACCGCGCTTTCGATCCCATGCGGCATCAGGCCCCGCAGGCAGGCGCACCCGCCCCCTCGCTCGACGATCTGGTCGCGGCGGGGCGCGCGCGCTATCCCGGGCAGGCGGTCCTCTCGCTGTTTGTGGAGGAGGAGGCCGGGGCGGTCGTGCTGCGCATGGCGCCCTCGCTGGCGGCATGGCATGCCAACCCCGCGCGCGAACATCTGCTGGTGTTCGATGCGCAATCGGGCCGCCTGCTGCGCGAGGGCAGCCGCGCCGCGCTCTCCGCCCGCAGCCCGACGGCGGTTCTGCTGGCCCTGCACCGCAGCCTGCTGGCGGGCCTGCCGGGAGAGCTGTTTCTGGGCGGGATGGGGCTGCTCTTCGTGGTGGCCATCGTCTCGGGCGTGGTGCTCTATGGGCCTTTCACGCGCAAGCTGGCCTTTGGCACCTTGCGCCGCCACCGCAGCGCCCGGGCATTCTGGCTGGACCTGCACAATCTGCTGGGCATCGCCACGCTGGCATGGGCGCTGGTGGTGGGGTTAACGGGGGTGATGAACACGCTGGCCGTGCCGCTGTTCGGCATCTGGCAAACGCGTGAGGTGGCAGCGGCGCTGCATGCCTATATCGGGCAGGCGATTGCCGGGCAGGACCATCTGTCCCCGGCGCAGCAGGCGGTGGATACGGCAAGGCAAGCCCTGCCCGGCACCAGCCTGCTCAGCATCGCCTTCCCCGACGGGCGCGAGGGCAGCCCATGGCACTATACCGTCTGGCTGAAAGGCGACACGGCGCTCACCAGCCGCCTGTTCAACCCGGTGCTGGTCGATGCGCGCAGCGGCAGGCTGACGGCGATTGTGCCCATGCCCTGGTATCTGCGCCTGCTCGAAGTCTCGCGGCCGCTGCATTTCGGGGATTATGGCGGCCTGCCCTTCAAGATCATCTGGGCCCTGTTCGATCTGGCAACGATCACCGTGCTGGTCAGCGGCCTTGTCCTGTGGCGGAGAAAGAAGGCATGAGCGCGCGCGAGAGAGAGGCTGCGTTTCGGCAATGGGGCTGGCCCATCGCCCTTGCCCTGTCAACGGTGCTGGGCCTGCTTTGCGCCTTGCCGGGCGCGGGCGGCTGGTGGCGGGCCCTGTCGTGGGCCGCGCTGGGCGCTCCGTTAGCCGCAATGGCCATCTCCCTGCGCCCCGGAAAGCGCCGCCCATGAGGCAACAGGCCACCACCCTGCGCCACCACAGCGCAAACGAGGCGGACGCGTTGGCGCAAACCGTCTTCAGCCATCGCCCGGCCTATCGCCCGGCCCCATCCAGCCGGTGGGTCGGCCTCGGCGGCACCCTTTCCATCTATGCCATGGCGCTGGCCGTGCTGCTGGTCTCGATCTCGTCCAGCGTCATCAAACCGGCCCCCTCCGCGACATTGACGGTCATCGCGGTGCATTCCCCCGCATCGCCGCCAGATACGCCGCCCCAGCCACGCCCGGCCACCCGCCCCACCCCGCCAAAGCCGGCAATCCAGCGGCCGGCGCAGGCCACCCCGGCGCCGCCAGTCAAGCTGCCGATCCCGGTCCTGACCGTGCCGGCAGCCGTGCCGAAGCCCGTCGAGCCCGCGCCGAAGCCCTCGGAGGCAAGCGCGCCCAAAACCGCTCCGGCACCGCCCGCCCCCGCCCAGGCCGATGCCGGGCCGGAAAGCTGGCAGGGGCGTGTGCTGATGCGGCTGAGCAGCAAGCGCCACTATCCGGCAAGCGCCATGGCCCGCCATCAACAGGGCGTGCCCTATATCCGCTTCACGATGGACCGGCGCGGCAAGGTCCTGGCTGTCAGCCTGGAGCGTTCGAGCGGAGTGCCCGATCTCGACCAGGAGGCCCTGGCCCTGCCCAGACGCGCGCAGCCCCTGCCCCGCCCTCCCGAGGATGTGCCGGGAGACACGCTCGAAATTGTAGTGCCGATCGAGTTTTTCATGCGCTGAAATGGCCTTGCCGCCGCAGCGGGGAGCGCGCCAAATGGATTATCCAAATGGCGCAAAATGCCCTAACATCCCGGCGCCAGGGGAGTAAGGCGGATGTTACATCCATTTGCGGCCATCGGGGCCTTGTCTGCAGCGCTGCTGCTTGCCTCGCCGGCGCATGCATCCTGCGGGAATGCGGAGCAGGGTCTCAACGCCGCCACCATCATCCCCTATTTTCATGGCCTGACCTTCGACCGGGCAAGGGCCGTGGCCAATGAGGCCTGTTTGAGGCTCCTCGCCAATGGCGCCAACACGAACGGGGAGACGGTCGTCGCCCAATCGCTTCCCGCGGGCAGCAGGGTCAGGCCGCGGACAACCATCAGCCTGCTGTTTGCCGCCGCCCCCGCGCCCACCGTTCCGCAACTCATCGGCCTGAGCCATGACGCCGCCGAGCAACAGGCCCAGGCCAGCGGGTTCAAAACCCTGTTCTACGGCAATAGCGGGCCTGGCCAGGTCGTCGTATCGCAGTCGCGACCGGCCGGCCAGGTGTTGGCACGAGGCTCGTACCTCCAATTGCAAATGGCCGCTGCGAAAAAGCGCGATGGAACGGCCAGCCCCAAGCCCTGAACGCCCCGTCTGCGTTGATTTTTCAGCCTGCCCGCATAAAGCCCGGATAACCGGCCTTTTGCCCTCAGCGCAATGGCGAGGGCGCGCGCATGGCAAGGCGCTATTCGGGCTCATCGCGCGGGCCACAAGTAGGCCGGAAAAATCAACTGAATGGTATCTTGCAACCTTCCGATTCCGCTGGCCCGGCACGATGAAAAGGATTAAATGACTGGCGGCTGCGAACAAGCAGCTGCCTTAAAAGACACCACAGGATGTCATCCCCCATGCATAATATGATCGTGCTCGGCGCTGTCGCCGGGCTTTTTGTGTTCGTGCTTGTGCTCTTTGCCGCCTCGCGCTGCGTGCGCTATGTTGGCAACAATCGCGTCGCCATTGTCGAAAAGCTCTGGAGCGGCGCGGGTTCGATCCATGATGGCCTGATTGCCCTGCGCAACGAAGCGGGTTTCCAGCCGGAAGTCCTGCGCGGCGGCTACCATTTTTTCTTCCCCTTCCAGTTCCGCGTCCACAGCCAGCCGCTGGTGACCATTCCGCAGGGCCAGATCGGCTATGTCTTCGCGCGTGATGGCGCTCCGCTCGGCCCCACCCAGGCGCTGGCCAGCAATGCCGCCACTGCCGATTTTCTCGATGTGCGCGCGTTCCTGTCGAACGGCGGCCAGAAAGGCCCCCAGCGCACGATCCTGCGTGAAGGCACCTATGCCATCAACACCGCGCAATTCGTCATCATCACCCGCGAGCAGATCCACGGGCTGATGCTGAATGCCAGCGATGGCGATCTTTTCACGCAGATGCAGAATGTGATCGCCGTGCGCGGCGGCTTCGAAGCCGTGGTCATCAAGGACAGTTCCGACCAGATTGGCATCGTGACCGTGCATGACGGCCCGGCGCTCGCGGCCAACCACATCATCGCGCCCGAAGTCGGCACTGACCAGAACGACGCGATCACCTTTCACAACAGCTTTCAGGACCCCGAAAAATTCATCGCGGCGGGCGGCCGTCGCGGTCGGCAACTGCAAGTGCTGGTGGAAGGCAGCTATTACATCAACCGCCTGTTCGCCACGGTGGAGATGGTGGCCAAGACGGTGATCGAGGTCGGCCATGTGGGCGTGGTCATCAGCTATACCGGCAATGACACGGCCGACACGTCCGGCGAGGATTACCGCCATGGCGAACTGGTCGCCAAGGGCTCGCGCGGTGTGTGGAGCGAGCCGCTTCTGCCCGGCAAATATGCCTTCAACACCTATGCCGGCAAGATTCTGATCGTGCCCACCACCAATTTCATCCTGAAGTGGGAAACCGACACCGTCGGCCAGCACAAGTTCGACGAGAACCTCTCCGAAGTCTCGCTGATCACCCGCGATGCTTTTGAGCCAACGCTGCCCCTTTCGGTGGTGGTGCATATCGATTATCGCAAGGCCCCGCTGGTTGTGCAGCGCTTTGGCGATATCAAGCGGCTGGTCGAACAGACGCTCGACCCGATGGTTTCGGCCTATTTCAAGAATATCGCCCAGAAGCGCACGCTGATCGAACTGTTGCAGGAACGCAGCGACATCCAGAGCCAGGCCGGTGAGGAAATGCGCGCGAAATTCGTGGCCTATAATCTGGAGTTGCAGGAAGTGCTGATCGGCACGCCGCGGGCAGCCCAGGGCAACGACCAGATCGAAAAGGTGCTCCAGCAGCTGCGCGAGCGGCAGGTCGCCGAGGAGCGCGTGACGACCTACGAGAAGCAGCGCATCGCCGCCGAAAGCGAAAAGGCCCTGCGCGAGGCGGAGGCCCGCGCCAACCAGCAGACCGCGATCACCCAGTCCGAACTCTCGATCATCGTGCGCGAGAACGAGGGCAAGGCCGCGCTGCGTCAGGCCACGCAGCAGGCCGAACAGACCCGCACCCTGGCCAGGGCCGAGGGTGAGCGCGTGCGCATCCTTGGCGAGGGCGAGGCGGCCAAGATGGTTGCGCTGGCCGCCGCCGATGCCGAGCGCATTACCAAGACCGGGCTTGCCATGGCCGAAACCATTGCCAAACAGGCCGAGGCCTCTGGCGGCGCGCAAAATCAGCTCACCCGCCAGATCGTCGAGCGGTTGGCCGAAGCGCTGGAGAAGTCTGGCGTGGACATCGTGCCGCGGATCCAGATCACCACCGGTGGAGAACGCGCCGACAGCGCCAATGGCGGGCCGCTGGCGGCGCTGATTGGCATGTTGCTCAGCCAGAAAGGGCAGGATCTGCTTGGCGATGCGCCATCTGCCGCCGAGCCAGCGCTCACAATCAGGGAAGCCTGATAGATGCCCCTTTCGGCGGTCCAACGCCGCCGAAAGGGGCAACTGGCAAAGGCCTGCCTGGCCCGGGCCATGGCTTGCCGCGGCAGGTGCCGCCAAGGTGAACCGCGGCTGACAAAGTCGTTCGGGCTGGCGCAGGGATTGCTCGGCTAAGCCCGGGTTCCTCGGGGGCACGCCTCTGCGCTGGTTCCAGTCAGCGGACCACCGAGGGCGCGCCGGCCAAGGCTGAGAGGCTACCAAACTTGGCCGGCGTGCTTCCCGTCCCCCAGCACACGCCCGGCCCGGATGAAGCGAAGCCGGGATCCTCAGCTGAACAAGGGCTGACATCTCCGTTCGGCCTGCGTAAGGCTTCCATCCATTAAGGAAACTCCACTCATTCATGAACGGTTGCGTATATGCGACCCGCAACCTCTTCATGCATGAGCGCGCGCCGGCCCCCGTTCAGACCCTCCCAGGTCGGGCCGGCGCGCTTTTTTCCCGGATCTACTGCGGCGATGGCTCCAGCCCGGCCCGATCGGCCAGCGGCAAGGCCATATGCGGCACGGCCCGCCGGCCATGCCCGCGCGCATCATAATCCGTGACAGACAGCGGATTGCCATTGCCATCGCGCAGCACCACCGTGCGCACCGCATGGGTGGGGCCGGCCTCCACCGGCTGGTCATCGATGCCGAAATACCGGCTTTCCACGATATTGCCCGCGCGATCATAGGCCAGGCTGGCCCGGGCATAGCCCAGTTGGCGGTTGCGCACGGGGTGGCCCTGCACATCGAGAAAACGCGTCTCAATCAGCCGATAATGGCCGTCATAGGCAAATCGCACCTCGGCAACGCCCGTGCGCGGATCGGCCACCGGCCGGAAATCGCGGTCGACGAACAGATAGCCGATGCGCTGGTTTTCGGCATTGAACACATAGTTGATCGCCGAGACCGGTGTATCGCGCAGCAGGCCGGGGGCACCATCGGGCCCGCTGCAGAACAGCCAGTCGATATTGCCGCGTTCATCGCGCGAGAACATCCGGCGATAGCAGCCGGTTGCGCCATCCTGCGTCAATGCCCCGGCGGCATTGTAATATCTCTCGGTATCGATGTTGCCAAAGGCGTCGTAATCGTCCTGAATAAGGGCTGGCCCGCCATGCGACGGATCGACCGCCTGCTGGTTCACGCCATGGAAGGCGGTGGTCACAACATTGCCGAAGCTGTCGTAGGTGTAGGCGGTTTCGGCAATGTTCGTGCCGGCCTTGGCAGACAGCTTCCCGCTGGCCGCATACCGGGTGACAGATGTGACCTCCCCCGCATCATCATAGGCATAGGCAAGGCTCGCATAGCCAAGATCGCGCCGCGCCATGAGCTGCCCCGCGGCATCGTAATAGGCCTCGGTGCGGATCCGGCCGTGGGGATCATAGGTCCAGCCGATGGAGGCATGGCCGCCCGCCACTGCCCCGGGGCGCAGATCGGTGCCGAAAAAGCCGGTGCCGGTGAGATGGCCCGCGGCATCGTAAACATTCTGGATCACGGCCGCGCCGCTTTGCCGGTCTGCCACCCGCGCGCCGGTGCCATCGTAAAAATCGGTGCGGGTGAGGCGCCCGGCCGCATCGAACATGTCGGTCTCGATCGAGGCGCCGCTGGCCGGATTAATCGCCGCGCTGTCGGGCCCGGCCAGATAGCGCGTGATGCGGCCATGCAAGCTGTCGTCATAGGTCATGCGCAGCAGGCTGGCGCCGCTGTCGGCGGCCACCGCCGGCTGGCCATCCACGCCGAAATAGGCGATTTCGACCGGCCGCCCATGCGCATCCACCTTTTGCGCAAAGCCGGCCACATGCCAATCGCTGCGCGCCACCGGCTTGCCATCCAGCCCCAGATAGGTGGTGCGCGCAAGATTGCCATAACCGTCATAGGCAAACAGCGTGGCGGCAACCCCGCGCGCCGAAAGCACCGCCCGCCCCCGCGCATCCAGCCAGGAACCCTGCGCCACGCGGCCCTTCCCGTCATAGGCCAGGCGCAGCTGGGCAATGCCGGTGCCATCCTGCAGGAGCTGCCCCTGGCTGTCCAGATCGCGGGCGTTGATCAGCCGTTCCGCCGCGTCATAACCATAGGCCCGGCCGCCGCGCCGGCCCGCTTCATGGGCGGGTGAGCCACCCAGCGTGCGGAAATAGCGCGCCGCCTCCAGCCCGCTGGCGGTGAACACCACGCGATGCTGGGCCACGTTGGATGGGCTCTGGCCGGGATCGCCCGGGCTGCTGTCCACCACGCCGACATCGCCATCCAGCCGGTATATGCCGCCATCGGGATGGAAATAGGTGACCACCGCCGCGCCATCGGCCTGCCAGGCCCATCGGTCGACACGCAGCGCGGTGCCATGCTCATCCAGGCAATCGACCGCGGCCAGCCGGCGGTGGTCATAATGGAAGCGCCATTCGGCCACGGCGCTGTTCCAGGCTTCCACGCCCGCCGGCCCCGCAGCGCCCGCCGCCACCGGCTTGCCCAGCCCATCCAGCCTG
>DATMUT010000602.1:0-10013 GCA_035563755.1 Novosphingobium sp. | reverse complement strand
GACCCCAAGAGCTTCTACGAGGGCGTGGACCGCGTGGCCACCATCGCCACCGAGAAGACCCGCGCGGTGAAGATGACGCTGGAGACCGACCGGGTCACGCTGTCGGTCACCTCGCCCGACAATGGCACCGCGGCCGAAGAGCTGCCGGCCGATTACGATGCCCCCGGCTTCGAGATCGGCTTCAACGCCAATTACCTGAAGGACATCCTCGGCCAGATCGATGGCGATACGGTGGAGCTGCATCTGGCCGATGCCGGTGCCCCCACGCTGATCCGCCAGAGCGACAAGAGCCCGGCGCTTTATGTGCTGATGCCGATGCGGGTGTAATCCCGCCTGGGGCGGGCGGGGCGAGGGGGCTGCCCCCGCCCCGCCGCCTCATTCGCGCACGGCGTCCACCATGGCCTGCGTGTTCACGAATTTCTCGCGCGGGGCGCCGGGGCGGGCGCGGGCCACTTCGGCGGCATTGATCTTCTGCCAGTCGCGGAAGGTGATCACCTGCAGCGCGCGCTCTGCCGCCAGCGCGTCGAAGCCGGCGCGGCCCTGCCTGCCGCTGCCCTCGGGCGAGAGGGCCGGGGTGCCGGCCAGATCGGCGGCAATCGCATCGATCAGCGCATAGCCATCGGGCCGGTTGGTGCCGATGGTGCCCGATGGCCCCCGCCGCGCCCAGCCCACGCAATAGAGCCCCGGCAGGATGCGCCCGTCCACATTGGCAAAGCGGCCGGCGCTCTCGTCATAGGGCACGCCGGGGATGGGGCTGGTTTGGTAGCCGATGCAGGCCACCACCAGCCGTGCCGGCAGGCGATAGACCTCGCCCGTGCCCACTGCCCGGCCGCCTTCCAGCCGGGTGCGTTCCACTTCCACCGCTTCCACCTGGCCGTCGCCGATCAGCGCGCGGGGGGCGGCGAAGAAATCGAAGGTGATGTCGAAGGGATGGGTGGCGCCATCGGGCCCGGTGGCAAAGGCGCGCAGGTGCTGCAGCGATTTGCGCAGGCCCGGATCAAGCGCTGCATCTGCGGCCGCATCGGGCAGGTCGGCGGCTTCCACAAAGGGGGTGGCGCGGGCCAGTTCGGCCAGCTCGCCCAGTTCCTTGGGGGTCATGGCGATCTGGTGGGGGCCGCGCCGGCCCAGGATCGTCACCCCTTCAAGGCCCGATCCCGCCAGCGCCTCCAGCGCATGGGCAACGATATCGCTGCCCTCGAATTCCTCCGGCGTCTTGGCAAGGATGCGCGCCACATCCAGCGCCACATTGCCATTGCCGATCACCACCGCGCGCCCGCCGGCCAGATCCGGCGCCAGGCCGGCATGCTGCGGATGACCATTATACCAGCCGACGAAAGCCGCGCTGCCAAACACATTGCCCAGATCCGCCCCCGGCAGGGCCAGCGGCTTGTCGGCCGGCGCGCCGGTGGCCAGCACCACGGCATCATACAGCCCCTGCAATTCGGCCACGGACAGATCCGCCCCCACGCTGACATGGCCGATGAAACGCACATTCTCGGTCAGCGCCACGGCCTCGTAGCGGCGCGCCACCCCCTTGATCGACTGGTGATCGGGCGCCACCCCGCTGCGGATCAGGCCAAAGGGCGACGGCAGGCGGTCGAAGATGTCGATCTTCACGCCATCGCCCCATAATTTCTGCGCGGCCTCGGCGGTGTAATAGCCGGCCGGGCCAGAACCGATAATGGCGATATGCAGCATGGGCAGGCCTCTCCTTCTGCCAGGTTCTTGGGCCCGAGTGGATACCCTAAGCTGCCGCCGCGCAAGCGAAATCGCATGCTATCGTGCTTTCCGGCCACTTAACCCTTTGGCAAGCCGGATAACCTAGGATGACCGCCGACCAGGGGAATTTTCGGGTACATGATGGCAGGATCGACAAAGGGGCGCGAAGACGCCGTGCGGCGCAGGCCGATAAACGCCAAGGCCGCCCCCCGGCCGAATGCAGAGGGTGTGGATATTGCCCGCCTGCGCCAGGCGCCGGCCCCGCGCCGCCGGCAAAGCGAGCCCTATCCGGGCTATTTCCACCTTTCCGAAGGCTGGGCGATGGTGGCCCCGGCAATGGCCACGGCCGCCTTGCTGCTGGCGCTGAGCGGCATGGCGCTGCCCGATCATTATGTGCTGCTGGCCGCGGCGCTGGCGGTGGGGCTGGTGGCGCTGTCGCCGCTGTTCGTGCGGCTGGAACGGGCGCCGCGGCGCTCGCCAGCCCAGCGCTATGCGGTGATGAGCGCAGCCGTGGGCCTGCCGATGGCGCTGTTTGGCGCGGGGCTGGGCCGCTGGCTGGCAACCGGGGCGATGGCCAGCCCGGTGCTGGGCATTGGCGCGCTGCTGGTGGTAACGCTGGTGGTGGCGATCGTGCAATCGGGCCGGCTGCCGGCGCTGCTGCTGGCGATCACCGCGCTGTGGACAGGCCCGGCGCTGGTGGCGGGCACCTGGGCGGCGGTGGTGATCCTGCTGCTGGGGGCGCTGGCCGGCCTTGCCGCGGCGCTGCGCCAGATCGGGCTGGACCGGCAGGCGCAGGCCGAGCAGCGCGAGATGCGCCGCGTGCAGATGCGCGCCGAGGAGATCCTCTCCGACTATGAGCAGACCGGCCAGGGCTGGTTCTGGGAAACCGACCGGCGCGGCATTCTCACCTATGTCTCGGCGCCGATCGGCGCGCTGCTGGGGCGTCGGCAGGAGGACCTGCTGGGCCGGCCGCTGGGCGATCTGTTCGAGCCGGAACTGCTGGCGCAGGACAATGAGGCCGCCTCTGGCCAGGGCGGCGAGCGCAGCCTGCATTTCCACCTCAACGCCCGCTCGCCCTTCCAGGATATTTCGGTGCGCGCCGCCACCCCGCATGAGGAGCGCTGGTGGGCTATTTCGGGCCGGCCGGTCTATGATGGCTTCAACAATTTCCTCGGCTTTCGCGGTTCGGGCAGCGATCTGACCGAACAGCGCCGCAGCCAGCAGCGCGCCTCGCGCCTGGCCCATTACGATTCGCTGACCGGCCTGGCCAATCGCTTCCAGATGAGCCAGACGCTGGAAAAGATCCTCATCGCTCCCAAGATCGACCACCGCGCCTGCGCCGTCTTCCTGCTCGACCTAGACCGCTTCAAGCAGGTGAACGACACGATGGGCCACCCGGCCGGCGATGCGCTGCTGAAGCAGGTGGCGCAGCGGCTGGAGCGGTCTGTTGGCGACATGGGCAAGGTGGGGCGCCTGGGCGGCGACGAGTTCAAGGTGATCCTGCCCGGCCGGGTGGCGCGCGAGAAGCTGGGCGGCCTGGCCCAGCAGATCATCGACAGCCTCTCGCAGCCCTATTCCATCGAGGGGGCGCGGGTGATGATCGGCGCTTCTGTGGGCATTGCCATTGCGCCCGAGGATGGCGTGACCAGCGAGGCGATCATCCGCAACGCTGATCTGGCCCTCTATGCCGCCAAGGACAGGGGCCGGGGCTGCTATCATTTCTATGCCGCCGATCTGCATTCCGACGCGGAAGAGCGCCGCCAGCTGGAGCACGACCTGCGCGATGCCATCACCCATGGCGGGCTGGAGCTGTTTTATCAGCCGGTGGTGCACACCGGCACCGAACGGATCACCGGCTTTGAGGCGCTGATGCGCTGGCACCACCCCACGCGGGGCTGGCTGTCGCCCACCAAGTTCATTCCCGTGGCCGAAGAGGCCGGGCTGATCGCGCCGCTGGGCGAATGGGCGCTGCGCACCGCTTGCCACGATCTGGCGCGCTGGCCAACCAATGTGCGGGTGGCGGTGAATGTGTCGCCGCTGCAATTTGCCAATCCGCAGCTGCCGGGCATTGTCACCAGCGCGCTGGCGGCCGCCCAGGTGGCCCCCGGCCGGCTGGAGCTGGAGATTACCGAAAGCGTTTTCCTCAACGATGATGCCGGCACCGATGCGATGTTCGCCGCGCTGAAGCGGGTGGGCGTGCGCCTGGCGCTGGATGATTTCGGCACTGGCTATTCCAGCCTTGGCTATCTGAAGAAGGCGCCGTTCGACAAGATCAAGATCGACCAGAGCTTTGTGCGCGGCGCCACCCAGCCGGGCAGCCGCAACGGGGCGATCATTGCCTCCATCGTGTCGCTGGCCGATGCGCTGGGCATGGAAACCACCGCGGAAGGCGTGCAGACGCTGGACGAGCTGGATCTGGTGCGCGAGCTGGGCTGCAGCCATGTGCAGGGCTATATCTATGCCGAACCGCTGCGCCTGGCCGATGTGACAGAGCGCGTGCACAAGACGCAGGCGATCGTGGCCAGCGGGCCGCGATCGGCCCGGCCGGCGCGGCGCACCATGCTGCGCAAGGTGCTGCTGGATCTGGCCGGCGAGAAGGTGCCGGTGACGATCCGCAACCTGTCGGAAACCGGCGCGATGATCGAGGGGCTGTATGATGTGCCGGCGGGGCTCGAGCTGAACCTCTCGCTGTCGGATGAGGTGACGGTGCGCGGCACGGTGCGCTGGTGCCAGTATGGCCGCGCGGGGCTGGAGTTCGAACATGCCCTCAGCTTCGATGAAAGCGGCATGGTGATGGTGTGCGAGCCGGGCTACCGCTATGTGCAGGGCAGCGGCGAGCACAGCGATGGCTGGCGCAAGGTGGGCTGAGGCTTGCTGCATGACCAGGAGGTGACAGGGCGCCGCCACGCTGCTAACGCGCCCTGTCTGCCAGCCCGGTGCCGGCTTCACGCTTGCCTTGAAGAAACTCGATGACCGACCAGTCCAAGATCCGCAATTTCTCCATCATCGCGCATATCGACCACGGCAAGAGCACGCTGGCCGACCGGCTGATCCAGTTCACCGGCGGCCTCACCGCGCGTGAGATGTCCGAGCAGGTGCTCGACAACATGGACATCGAGAAGGAGCGCGGCATCACCATCAAGGCGCAGACCGTGCGCCTGACCTACAAGGCCCATGACGGCGAAAGCTATGAGCTGAACCTGATGGACACGCCGGGCCATGTGGACTTTGCCTATGAGGTGAGCCGCTCGCTGGCGGCCTGCGAGGGCGCGCTGCTGGTGGTGGACGCCGCGCAGGGCGTGGAAGCGCAGACGCTGGCCAATGTGTATCAGTCGATCGAGCATGACCACGAGATCGTGCCTGTCATCAACAAGATCGACCTGCCCGCCGCCGAGCCCGAAAAGGTGAAGGCCGAGATCGAGGAAGTGATCGGGCTGGATGCCTCCGAAGCGGTGCTGGCCAGCGCCAAGGCCGGCATCGGCATCGAGGAGATCCTCGAGGCGGTGGTGAAGAAGATCCCCGCGCCGGTGGGTGATCGCGCCAAGCCGCTGAAGGCGATGCTGGTCGACAGCTGGTATGATCCCTATCTGGGCGTGGTCATTCTGGTGCGCGTGATCGATGGCGTCATCAAAAAGGGCCTGCAGGTCAAGTTCATGGCCGGCGGCACCGAGCATCTGATCGACCGCGTCGGCTGCTTCACCCCCAAGCGCGAGGAACTGGCCGAGCTGGGCCCGGGCGAGATCGGCTTCATCACCGCCCAGATCAAGGAAGTGGAAACCGCCAAGGTGGGTGACACGATCACCACGCTGAAGGGCGGCGCGACCGAGGCCCTGCCGGGCTACAAGGAAGTGCAGCCGGTGGTGTTCTGCGGCCTGTTCCCGGTGGATGCGGCCGACTTTGAAAAGCTGCGCGAGAGCATTGGCAAGCTGCGCCTGAACGATGCCTCGTTCTCGTTCGAGATGGAATCCTCGGCGGCGCTGGGCTTTGGCTTCCGCTGCGGTTTCCTGGGCCTGCTGCACCTCGAGATCATTCAGGAGCGCCTGAGCCGTGAGTATGACCTCGACCTCATTACCACGGCGCCTTCGGTGGTCTATCGCATCACCATGAAGGATGGCACGCAGGTCGAGATGCACAACCCCTCCGACATGCCCGATCCGGTCAAGATCGAGACGATGGAGGAGCCGTGGATCAAGGCGACGATCTACACGCCCGATGAATATCTGGGCAGCATCCTGAAGCTGTGTCAGGACCGCCGCGGCATCCAGACGGGGCTGACCTATGTCGGCGGGCGCGCTCAGGTGAATTACGAGCTGCCTCTGAACGAGGTGGTGTTCGACTTTTACGATCGCCTGAAGTCGATCTCGCGCGGCTATGCCAGCTTCGACTACGAGCAGATCGGCCTGCGCGAGGGTGACCTGGTGATGATGAACATCCTCGTCAACAACGAGCCGGTCGATGCGCTGAGCATGATCGTCCACCGCAGCCAGGCCGACCCGCGCGGTCGCCAGCTGTGCGAACGCTTGAAGGACCTGATCCCGCGCCACCTGTTCAAGATCCCCATTCAGGCCGCCATCGGCGCCAAGGTGATCGCGCGCGAAACCATTGCCGCCATGCGCAAGGATGTGACCGCCAAGTGCTATGGCGGCGACATCAGCCGCAAGAAGAAGCTGCTCGACAAGCAGAAAGAGGGCAAGAAGCGCATGCGCGAGTATGGCAGCGTGCAGATCCCGCAGGAGGCCTTCATTGCCGCGCTGCGCATGGGCGAGGAATAAGGCCTGCCGCGCGCGCCGATGGAACATTCAGGCGCGCGCATCTGTTTTTCCCGCAAGGCCGCTTGTGGCCATGTGAGGAGAACAGCGATGCGATCGATCATCCTTTGGGCCATTGGTGTGCCTCTGCCGCTCATCCTGCTGCTGGCGGTTTGCACGCACCACTTCTGAACCTGCGCCCAAAGGCGCGCGCCCATGCCCAGTCATGGTTGATCGCGCCTTCCGCATTCGCCTCTATTCACCGTGCAACCGAGCCGAAACTGAAGCTGTGCCAAAGCGGCAAGCGACAACATTTGCTCAGTTCACGGGGATACAGGCATGATCCAGCATCAGGCGCGCGTGGCCACTCGCACGCTGATCGCACTGGTGATCGCGGCCATTGTCATAGCCGGGCTGGCCATTGGCCAGATCCGCTATGGCGGGCCGATCTATCGCAAGAATGCGCTTCAGGACGAACTGCTGGCCGATATTCTGCCGCCTCCGGCCTATGTGGTCGAGCCTTATCTCGAAGCGTCGCTGATGCTGACCAACCCGCGCGAATCGCAGGCCCATATCGCGGCGCTCGCGCGGCTGCGGTCCGATTACGAAACCCGCAAGACCTACTGGCAAACAGCGCCCCTTCCGGCCGACGAATTTGCCGTCCTCAAGCAAAGCCAGAAGTCGGCCGATGCATTCTGGTCGGCTTTGGATGCGCGCTACCTGCCCGCCGCCCGCGCCGGCGACCTGCAGACCATGCAGCGCGTTCATGATGCCGAGCTGGCCCCGGCCTATGCCGCCCAGCATGGCGCCATCCTGCAACTGGTCGACATGTCGGGCGCGTGGAGGGCGCGCGAAGGGCGGCGTGATGGCTGGACGGTGGGGCTGGCTCTGGGCGCTGTGGCGCTGATGGCGCTGGCGTTGGTTGCGGCGCTGTGGTGGGTGGGGCGCACAGCGCGCGAGCGGCTGGTCGAACCGCTGGGCGCCATGACCCGCGCGATGGAGCGCATGGCGGGCGGCGATCTCTCGCAGCCGGCCCCGGGCGCTGAACGGGGCGATGAGGTGGGCATCATGGCCCGCGCGCTCGAGGTGTTTCGCCATGCCGGCATCGCCAAGCAGAAGGCCGAGGAGGAACAGCAGGCCGTTGTCGCCTCGCTTTCGGTGGCGCTCGAGAAGCTGGCGGGCAAGGATCTGGAATACCGCCTGCGCGACCCTTTCCCCGGTTCGTATGAAAAGCTGCGCGAGAATTTTAACGCGGCCGTCAACGAGCTGGCCAAGGCGCTGGGCACGGTGCGGGTCGGGGCCAACAGCCTGATGCGCTCGATCACCGAGATCCGCACGGCCTCGGAAGATCTGGCGCGACGCAACGAGCAACAGGCCGCCAGCCTTGAGGAAACCGCCGCATCGCTGAGCGAGGTGGCTTATACTGTGCAGGAATCGGCCCGGAACGCCATTACCGTTCAGGCGTCGAGCGCTGCCACCCACCAGCAGGCCAGCGCCGGCGGCGAGGTGGTCGAGCGGGCGATTGCCGCGATGGCCGCCATCGAGCAATCCTCGCAGGAAATCGCGCAGATCACCAATGTGATCGACGCCATCGCCTTCCAGACCAATCTGTTGGCGCTCAACGCAGGCGTCGAGGCTGCCCGCGCGGGCGATGCCGGCAAGGGCTTTGCCGTGGTTGCCAGCGAGGTGCGCGCACTGGCCCAGCGCAGCGCCGATGCCGCCAATGGCATCAAGGCGCTGATCGCCACCTCCTCCGAGCAGGTGGCCTCGGGCGTGTCGCTGGTGGGCGAGACGGGCGACCGTTTGCGCAAGATCGTGAGCCAGGTGGGCGAGATCACCGCGCTGATCGACGATATCGCCGTGTCGGCCGAGCGGCAGGCGGGCAATATCCAGCTGGTGAACGGGGCTGTGGGCGAAATGGACCGCATGACCCAGCAGAACGCGGCCATGGTCGAACAATCGAGCGCGGCGACCCGCAATCTGGCGGACGAATCAAACCGGCTGACCGAAATGGTTTCGGCTTTCCGCACGCGCGACCGCGCTGCACGGGCCGCATTCAAAGGCAATCCGGCGCATGTCCGCCGTCAAAACAGTGGCGAAACAGAGCCCTCGCTCGACGTGTCCTTGCCTGCGGAAGAGGCCCCCGCAAAGCGCCAGATCCCGGCTGTCTCGGGCAATCTGGCGCTCAAGGGCAGCAGCGGGGATGGCTGGTCGGACTTCTGAGCGAGGTCAGCCTTGCGGGCCGGCAGCGGGCAGGGGCCACACGTCGATCACCACGCCCTGCGGCAGCTTGCGCCCCCAGCCCACGCATTGCACCGCGTCGAGCACCGGGTGAGCCGGGCAACGCAGCTCGATCGACGACCAGAAGCCCGTGGCCGCGCCCCCGCGCAGGCCACGGCAGCGCAGTTCGGCGCGCCAGCCATCGCCGCATTCCAGCAGGTAGCGCGCGTCGATCTCGATCATGCCGTCGGTGCGGATGGTTTGCCAGTCGGCCCCGCCGGGCAGGATGCGCCCCTCCAGCGGCACACCGGCCAAGGTGCCCGACACGCGCCCGCCGCCAATCGCCACCAGCCGCACCGGGCCGCCCGCAGGCATGGGCGCGCCATCCAGGCTGACAGGCGCGCTCACCTCGATCTCGAGCCGCAGGGCAGGCTGGCCAAGGGTCAGCACGTCGCTCATGCCGGGTGAGTCGCGGCGGCGACCTTGGCCTGCACCGCTTCCTTCGAGAAGCCGGCCACGGCCTTGTAGCGGGCGGCAATGCCCTCCAGCTCGCCATCGGCAAACACGTCCGACAATTGCGCGAAACCGTCGGGCGCGCGCTCTTGCGCCATCTGCATGCATTGCTCGGGGCCATTGCCGCGGTTGGCCAGCACGATGGCCGCCGTGGCGGGCAGGCGTTCGGCCTCATAGGCGGCCAGCGCCTCGACCGGGTCGGGGTGGGCCGCCAGCGCGCGGGTCAGCGCATCGGCGTCGAGAATGCCCTGCGAGGCGCCGTTCGAGCCGATGGGGTACATGGGGTGCGCCGCATCGCCCAGCAGCGTGGTGCGCCCGAAAGACCAGCGCGGCAGCGGGTCGCGGTCGACCAGCGGGAATTCGAACACCTTGTCCGCGCCCGCGATCAGGCCCGGCACGTCGAGCCAGTCGAAGCGCCAGTCGGCAAAGTGGCTGGCGAAATCGGCCTTGTCGCCTTCCTTGTTCCAGTTCTCGCGCTCGGGCATCTGGTCGACGGTCAGCTCGGCAATCCAGTTGATGAGCTGCGTGCCGTCGGCATCGGGCGTCTCGATGGGGTAGGCGACGAATTTGACGTCCTGATAGCCGGCCATGATCATGCTGGCGCCCGACAGGAACGGCTTTGCCCGCGAAACCGCGCGCCACAGGATGCGCCCGCCATAGCGCGGCAGCCCCTCGGCCGGGTAGCGGATGCGGCGCAGGGCTGAATGGATGCCCTCGGCCGCCACCAGAATGTCGGCCTCGATGTCCATCGTGGTGCAGTCCGGGCGCTGGAAGGTGGCGGTCACAGGCCCGCCATCGGCAGGTTCGGCCACC
>DATMUT010000601.1:0-13541 GCA_035563755.1 Novosphingobium sp. | reverse complement strand
AGTTCGCCCAGACCCAGGTGCGCAATTTCGCCCAGATCCAGCGCGACAGCGTGAAGGATGTGGAAGTCGAGACGCTGCCCGGCGTGGTGCTGGGCCACAAGAACCTGCCGCTCAATTCGGCCGGCTGCTATGTGCCGGGCGGCAAATATCCGTTGCTGGCCAGCGCCCACATGTCAGTCATCACCGCCAAGGTTGCGGGCGTGAAGCGCGTCATCACCTGCGCGCCGCCGTTCCAGGGCAAGCCCGCCCGCGCCATCGTTGCGGCGCAGGCGCTGGCCGGGGCCGACGCCATCTATGCGCTGGGCGGCATTCAGGCGATCGGCGCCATGGCCATCGGCACGCAAACGATCGATCCGGTCGACATTCTGGTTGGCCCGGGCAACGCCTATGTGGCCGAGGCCAAGCGCCAGCTGTTTGGCCGCGTGGGCATCGACCTGTTCGCCGGCCCCACCGAAACGCTGATCATTGCCGATGAGGCCGGCTGCGACCCCGAAATGGCCGCCACCGACATTCTGGGCCAGGTCGAGCATGGCCCCGACAGCCCCGGCGTGCTGCTGACCAACAGCGAGAAGTTCGCCCGCGCCACCATGGCCGAGATCGACCGCCTGCTGGAAATCCTGCCCACCGCCGACCATGCCCGCAAGGCGTGGGAAACCTTTGGCGAGGTGATCGTGGCCGAGAGCTACGAGGAAATGGTGCGCATTGCCGACGAGATCGCCAGCGAGCACGTGCAGGTGATGACCGCCGACCCGGATTACTTCCTGCAGAACATGACCAATTACGGCGCATTGTTCCTGGGCGCGCGCACCAACGTCTCGTTCGGCGACAAGGTGATTGGCACCAACCACACGCTGCCCACCAAGAAGGCGGCGCGTTACACCGGCGGCCTGTGGGTGGGCAAGTTCCTGAAAACCTGCACCTATCAGCGCGTGACCACCGACGAGGCTTCGGCCCTCATCGGCGAATATTGCTCGCGCCTGTGCGCGCTCGAAGGGTTTGCCGGCCATGGCGAGCAGGCCAACCTGCGCGTGCGCCGCTATGGCGGGCGCAACGTGCCCTATGCCGGGCAGGCCGAACCCAGCGAGCTGACGGTGGCCTGATGAGCGCCCTGCCCCAGACGCCGACATTGCGGCTCGACGGGCGGCGCGCGCTGGTGACGGGGGCGGGGCGGGGCATTGGCCTTGCCGCCGCCGCCGCGCTGGCGCAGGCCGGCGCGCATGTCGTGCTGGCCGCGCGCACGGCCGCCGAGATCGAGGCGGCGGCGCAAGCCATCCGCGACGAGGGCGGCAGCGCGCAGGCGGCCATCCTCGACGTGTCGGACACAGGCGCCGTGGCGGCCTTCTTTGCCGCGCAGCCTGCGTTCCACGTGCTGGTGAACAACGCCGGCACCAACCGGCCCATGCCGATGTGGGATGTGTCCGAGGACGATTACGACGCGGTTCTCGACCTCAACGTGAAGTCGGCGTTCTTTGTCGCACAGGGCGCCGCCCGCGCGATGATGGCCGCCGGCATCAAGGGCAGCATTATCCACATGGGTTCGCAGATGGGCCATGTGGGCGGCCCCCGCCGCAGCCTGTACTGCGCCAGCAAATGGGCGATCGAGGGGATGAACAAGGCCTTCGCGCTCGATCTGGCGCCCCATGGCATCCGCTCGAACACGATCGCGCCCACCTTCATCGAAACCCCGATGACCAAGCCCTTCTTCGAGGACGACGCCTTTCGCGAGAGCGTGCTGGCCAAGATCAAGCTGGGCCGCATCGGCCAGGTCGAGGACCTGATGGGTGCGGTGCTGTTTCTGGCGGGCGATGCCTCGGCGCTGGTGACGGGCACGTCGCTGGTGGTCGATGGCGGCTGGACCGCAGACTAAAGGATTATCACGATGTTCGAGCCATTTCCCGGCAATTACGTGTGGAACCTGGCCACCAATCTGGCGCTGGTGTGCGGCGGCAATCACGGCGAGATCGACGAGGCGTGCCGCCCCGTGCGCGAGGCGGCCAAGGCTGGCGCCGACGCAGGTTCGGCGCAATTGTTCGACAGCTGGATCCGCGTGGCCGATCAGGTATGCGCCAATGCCGATGCCGATCTGGCCGAGGGCTATTCTCTCTCGGCGGGCACCAAATATCTGCGCGCCTCGGGCTATTACCTGGCGGCCGAGCGCATGCAGAGCCGCGACTATGCCCCCCGCTGGGCAGCCTATGACAAGGGGCTGGAGCTGTACCACAAGGGTTCGGCGCTGCGCGGCCTGCATGTCGACAAGGTCGAGATCCCTTACGAAGGCAGCGCCTATACCGCCATCTTCGTGCACGATGGCAGCGGCACGCCGCGTCCCACCCTCGTCTCGGTCAACGGCCTCGATTCCATGAAGGAACAGGTCAACATGGCGGGCCATGGCCTCTCCAACCTCGAGCGCGGCATGAACACGCTGTTCCTCGACCAGCCCGGCACCGGCGAGGCGATCCGCAAGCGCAACCTGCCGGCCGTGTTCGACGCCGAGCGCTGGGGCAGCCCCGCCTTCGATTACCTGCTGACGCGCAGCGACGTGATCCATAGCAAGATCGGCATCTTCGGCCTGTCCTTCGGCGGCTATCACGCGCCGCGCATCGCCGCCAACGACCCGCGCTATGCGCTGTGCGCGGTGATGGGCGCCAACCACGTGTGGGGCCAGCGCCAGCGCGAACGCGTAAGCAACGAGGGCGAGAACCCCGTTCCGCACTATTGGGACCATGTGCTGTGGGTCTTCGGCTTTGACGACCGCGACGCCTTCCTCGAATATGCCGACCAGATCACGCTCAACGGCCAGGTCGAGAAAATCCGCGTGCCCTTCCTGATCACTCATGGCGAGAACGACCGGCAAATCCCGGCCTTCAACGCGCAGCTTTCCTACGATCAGGCGGTCAACAGTCCGAACCGCCACCTGCGCATGTTCACCAAGGCCGATTTCGAGGTCGAGCATTGCGGCGCCGACAATGGCACCGGCATGCGCGACTACATCGCCGACTGGTGCGCCAAAACCTTTGCCGAGATGGGCTGATGGCCGATTTCACCTTTCACCACGGCGGCGTCTGTGTGCCCGACCTTGATGCGGCCATCGACTGGTACGGCCGCGTGCTGGGTTTTGCTCTCGAGCGGCGTTTCGACATTGCCGCAGCGCGCGCGCGGGCCGCTTTCGTGAAAAAGGGGCCGCTGCGTTTCGAGATCTTCGAGGTCGAGGGCGCGGCCCCCCTGCCCGAGGAACGCCGTACCCCGCCGGGCGACCTGCGCACGCACGGCAACAAGCATGTCGCCTTCCGCATCGCCAATCTCGACGTGTTTCTCGCCGAGATGGAGGACAAGGGCGCCGACATCGCCATGGTCGTGCGCGAGGCGTTCGGGCGCGGCTGCTTCATCCGCGACTGTGCGGGCAATCTGATCGAATTCGTCGAGCAGCCCGAAGACTAGGGGCAAAAGGGGGCGCGGCGCCTGCCACGCCCCCCTTTTGCGTCACTTACGCAACAGCCCCGCGCCCATGCGATAGAGCGGATGGGCCGTGTCATTGGGCACCGCCGGGTCCTGCGCCTCGACCTCGGCCATGCTGCTGGGCAGTTCGAAAGGCAGGCGACCGCGCGCCTTGGCCTGGCCCAGCACCACATCGATCACCGCAGCATCGCTGGCGCCAAAATTGGCCAGGATGACCGCCGCCTTGTCCTGCACATTGGTCAAGATCGCTGGCCGGTCGAGGAAGATCGAGAACACCGCCGGCTTGCCCGCCGCTGCTGCCTGTTTCAGCGCGTCATAGGCCGGATCGCCATCGCGGAAATCGAGGCGCCCTTCCTTCTGGCGGCTGCCAAAGAAGTGGTTGGGGTGCAGCATTTCAGACGGCGCCTCGGTGCGGATGATGGCGAAATCGGCCTGCTCGGGGCGTTCGACCGGCACCAGCCCGGCCGCGCGCAGGGCCTGCGCCTCAACGCCAAAAGCCCACACCTTTTGCCCGCGAGCGGCCACCGCCAGCAGGCCCTTGTCCTGCAGCAGCACCTGGGCGGCGCGCTGCGTCGCCTCGGCCAGCGCGTGATGGGCTGGCGTTGCGACAATGGCAGTCGCGCGCGCCGGGTCGACATAGGGCTGCTCAAACAGGCCCATGCGGAACTTGGTGATGAGCACGCGGCGCACCGATTCATCGATGCGCTTCTCGCTGATCAGCCCCTTGTGCACCGCCTCCATCAGGGCATCCACCTCCTCGGTGCCGCCAAACTGGTCGATACCGGCCGCCATGCCCAGCGCGTATCGCTGCGCCACGCTCAGGTCGTTCACGCCCCAGTCGGTGGCAATGTCCTGCGGGCGCTGCGGTTCCTGCGCGGTAGGGGCCGAGCAGCGCTGGTTACAATCGCGCGTGATCGCCCAGTCCGACAGGATCACCCCCTGATAGCCCAGCTTGCCGCGCAGCAGGTCGGTGAGCAGCACCTTGCTGTAGCCCGCGCCCACCGCCTCGACCGGCTTGCCGTCGATCACGGGGCCGGAAATGATCGGATAGGTGGGCATGATGCCCGCCGATTTGGCCGCCAGCGCGCCCTTGAACGCCTCGATATGCATCTGCAGTTGGGCCGTGGTCAGATGGGCGATGCGGCCATAGTAATTGTGGCTGTCAAACCCCTGCGGCAGCGCGCCATAGCCCACCCAGTGCTTGACCACGGTCATCACGCCATTGCCGGCAAGCCCAGCATCGCTGCCCTGAAAGCCGGCCACATAGGCCCCGCCCAGCACGCTTGCCACCTGCGGATCGGCGCCGAAAGTGCCGGTAATGCGGCTCCAGCGCGGTTCGCTCGCTAGGTCGACCTGCGGGCTGAGCGCCTCGTGAATGCCAACCGCGCGGTATTCGGCGCGGGCAATGTCGCCAAAGCGGCGCACCAGCCCGGCATCGCCCAGCGCGCCAAAACCGAGCAGTTCGGGCCACTGGCTCAACCCTTGCGCGCTTTCGCCCGCGCCCAGCACATGGTGGAAATGGTTGCGCGGATCAGTGCTGATGGTGGCCGGAATGCCAAGGCGCGTGCCCTCGGCCAGCGCCTGCACGGCGTTCGATTGCTGCGCCATGGGGGCGGGCGCCAGCGACAGGCGGGTGATGAAGCTGGTGATATGCTTGTCGGCCACCATGGGGCGCACGGCGGCCATGTCATAGCCTTCGTCGGACTGGCCGATCATGCCGCCCTTGCCGGGCAAGGTCGCGTGGAACAGCTCGCCCACCTTCTCGGCCAGCGTCATGCGGGCGATCAGGTCGTCGGCGCGCTTCTCGGGCGAGAGGCGCCAGTCCTCATAGGGGGTCAGCCGCCCGTTGCCATCAAGATCGCGGAAACGCAGGCCGGCAACGGCGATCACCTTCTTGACGCGCGCCTCGACCGGGGGCGCCTTGGCGGCGGGGCGCGCCGCGAATGACGGCGCTGTCAATGTTGCGCCAAATACAAGCGCGGACAGCGAGACTGCGGCAAAGCGCCGCGGCGAAAGGGTCAGGTTTGGCATCCTCATGGCGCGGCATCCTATCGCCGCGCCACAAAAACGAAAGGGCGCTTACGATTGCGACACATAAAATCGCCGCAAACGAAAGCGCCCCTTTCGCACATGTGCCCTGTCAGATGGCGTGTTCGTCGTCCTGCGTCAGCTCGGCCAATTTGCCGCCAATGGGCTGCTTGCCGGGCTTGCTCTTGCGGTAAGGTTCAAAGCTCTTGCGGTCCGCGTCGAAGGTCATGTCCCAGGGGATGTTGTCGCCGCGGAAGATGGGCGGCGCATTGTTCGACCACAGCAGCGAGCCGAAACGGAAATCCCAGGCGCGCGGCACCCAGTTGTCGTCCAGATAATCGGTGTCGGCGTGATATTCGGCCTCGCCGGCATGGCCGGGCATGTCGCAATAGTAATAGATCGCGCTTGAAATGCGGTGGCGCGAAATGCCCCCGCTGCTGTTCATCGACTGGTTCTTCCAGCCGCGCGCTTCCATGATGTTGGCGCCCAGCATCACCTCGTCGATGTCGTCCATGCCAAAGGCGATGTGCATGAACTTGAAGCCATCGGGCGCGATCGGCAGGTCGCAGTTCACCCAGAAGATCGAGTGATGCTCGAACGTGCCGCCAGCGCGCGCGAAAATGCCCGTGCCCTTCGAGTGGTCGACATAGCGGAAGCCCAGATGCCGCTCGTAGAACTCGAAAGAGCCCACGTAATCGGGCGAGAAAAAGACGACATGGTTGATCGTCTTGGGAATCGCCTTTTGTCGCCAGATACGGTGCTGGTTAAAGCGGGGCTGCTCTGCCGGGGTGTTGACCGGGCTGGCGTGGCTGGCAACGGGGCGCTTGTCCCACACGCGCAGGGCAATGGGCTGGCCATCGGGGCACACGCAGCGCACGGTGCCATCGGCGTCGCGGGTAACCGCTACCTCGCTGGCCAGGCTTTCGGCAATGCGGGCCAGGTTGTCGGCCGTATCGACGCCCCAGACCGTTTCCTTCACTCCGTCGCCGGCGAAAGGATCGGGCGCGGGCAGGCGCGCGTCGCCATGGGCCAGCACGACAACCCTGCTGCCCGACGGCAGGCGGAACACCGCCTCATCGGCGCCAACGCTTTCGACCGGCAGGCCGAAATCGGTCCAGAAACGGGCGTGTTCGGCAACATCAGCCACGCCAAACACCACGCTTTCCACACCCAGAATGCTCATACCTTCTCCCCACGTCAGGCCACCGTATATGCCGGGGCCAAACGCGGGGCGGCAAACGCATTGGTTCGATGCGAAGGTATCGGTCTGGCAGGATTACACCGGTTCTGCCAGCTTGGCGCGGATGCGGGCGGTGATCTCCACCGGGTCGCCCGCGGTTTCGGGGTGCATTTCCCACTCGCCCAGCTGGATCGAGGAGGTGCCCACCAGCTTTGCCCGCTCGAAGCGGCGGTCCATGAAGGCGCGCAGGGCCGCATCGGTATCGCGCTCGCCCAGTTCCTGCGCCAGCACCACCGCATCCTCGACCGCCATGGCCGCGCCCTGCCCCAGATGCGGCGTTGCCGAATGGGCCGCATCGCCAATCAGCACCACGCGCCCCTTGTACCAGGGCGAAGGCATGATGCACGCCTCGAGCGGGCGATAGACCACCAGCGCGGGATCGACCACCGCCTGCGCCGCCTCGCCCAGCAGGCCGCCATAGCCGGCCAGCCGCTTGCGCATCTCGTTGGCCAGCGTTTCGGGGGCAAAGCGCGGATTGCCCGGCTCCTCGATCACGGCAAAGATGTACATGTCGGTTTCGGTCAGCGGGCAATAGCCTGCCTTGCCGTTATAGCCGTTCGCGCCATTGCCGATGTAGATGTCGGACCATTCCAGATCGGCCGGGCGCGGCACGTTGTAGCGCCACACGCCCTGCCCGGTGAAGCGCGGCTGCGCATCGGGCCACAGGTGGCGGCGCACGGCCGAGTAATTGCCATCGGCGCCCACCAGCAGGTCATAACTGCCGCTGGTGCCATCCGAGAAGTCGACCTCGACGGTATCGCCCTTGTCCTCGATCGCCGTAAAGGTCACGCCAAGGCGCACCGGAATGCCCAGTTCGCGCACCTTGTCGGTCAGCACCTTGTGGAGCGCCGGGCGCGTCAGGCCCAGGTCGGATGGCAGGCCATCGACCGTCGCCTCGCCGGGCAGTTCGGCAATGGTGTTGCCCGCAGCGTCCTTGAAGCGGGCGCCGCGATAGGCATAGCCAGCCTTGACCGCCGCCTCGCCCACGCCCAACTGGCCCAGCGCGCGGATGAAATTGGCCTGCACGATGATGCCCACGTGATAAACGCGCCAGTCCTTGTCGCGCTCGACCACCTCGACGGCAATGCCGCGCTGGTGCAGGCCAATGGCCGTGGCCAAACCGCCCACGCCGCCGCCAATGATGCAAACCTTGTTTGTCTTGCCCATGTCCCTCGTCCCTTTGCTGATGTCTGTCATTCGGCCGCTTGCGCCAGCGGCTTGGCGTCGGCCGGCAAGTAGCGCAGCTGGTCATCGCGCGCGTAGGCCACGTCCCATTCCGGCTCTGCCTGCAACCAGCGCGGCAGGTCGTGCATGTAGATCAGCGTGCCAAAGGCCCCGTCCCACACGCGCGGTTTCCAGCCATCGTCCACGCAGTCGCAATCCGCGCCATATTCCATGTCGCCGCCCAGTTGCGGCACGTTGAGGTACAGGAACGCCGCGCTGGTCAGCCGGTGCCGGCCCAGCCCCCAGCCATCGCCAAAATCATAGCCGCGCCGGTCGAGCACATTCTTGCCAACCATGATCTCGTCGATATCCTCCAGCTCGAAATTGGCGTGGTGGAACTTGAGCGTGCCATCAAAGCCGGGCATGCCGGCATGGGCGTTGGCCAGGAAGATGTTGTGGTGCTCGTAGGCGCCATCGGCGCGCATGTAGACGCCAAAGCCCTTCTGGATGTCGGTCAGGCGGAAGCCCAGCCGGTCGCGGTAATAGTCGAGCGCCTGCTGCACATCGGGGAAGGTCCACACGACATGGTGGATGCGCTTGGGGCAGGCGCGGGCCAGCCACTTGCGCGGGCTGTTGAGGCGACCGATGTGACCCGGCGTGTTCGACGGGCTGGGCGCGCCGAACACGGGGCGCGGCTGCCATACCTGAAAGGCGATCGCCTGGCCAAAGGGGGTGATGGTGTGCACCACGCCCTCGGCATCGGCGTAAAGGTCGTGGTCGCGGCGCAGGTCGGCGCACAGCGCCTCGAGCGCGGCGGGCGTGTCGACCGCCCACACGCATTCATGCACGCCAATGCCGGTCTGCGCGCTGCCTTGCGGCAAGCCGGTATGGCCTGCGGGCAGCAGCAGCACCTCGGCGCCGTTCATCGTCTCGAAGCGGGCGCCTGTGTCGGTTTTCGCGCCAACAGGCCGCAGGCCGTAATCGGTGAAGAAGCGGGCGCAGTAGTCCAGGTCCTCGACCTTGAACACCAGCCTGCGGATTCCGGTAATCGCCATGTGGCATCTCCCCTTGCTGTGCACTGGGAATGCCGGTGTGGCGGGCAGATTTTCTTGACCTGCCTCAATTCAATCGCATGGATTGAATTGAGGCGTCATATCCATAAAACAGATACTACTTGCGGAACAGCAGCGTAAGCAGGAACAGGATCGTGCGCGCATCGAGCAGCTTGAGCGCGGCGCGCGCCTCGGCCGGGGTCAGCTTGGCCACCATGGGCATGGCGCCAAAAATCTTGCCCCTGATGACCAGCGCGTCGCCATCGCGCTCGATCTTGCGCACGCTCATCAGTTCCTTGTCATTGGCGTCGAGCACGCGCATCTGCGGCGGCTTCTTCGTGTTGGCGTTCATCAGATGGCCCCTCCGCACACCTTGTCATAGTCGATGCCCATGTCGTCCATCATCTGGATGGCCGTGGCGCGGCCCGCGCCAAACACGCCCCCGCCCGGATGCATGAACGGCCCCACCAGATACAGGCTCTCGACCCCCGGCACGCGGAAATGCCCCAGGTCTGGCGTGGGCCGGTGCCCGACCGACTGGTACATGAACGGCGCGCAGCCGTGGATGTCGCCCTTGAGGAAGCTGGCCGGGCTGTCGCGCTCGTGGTCGACGGGCGAGCGGATGAGGCGGCCGGTGATGTTGTCATCATCCAGGTTGGCGTAGAACTTGCGGTACTGGGCAAGGGCGGCGTCGGCCACCTCCTCCTTGCGCGCGTCCCATGCGGCCGGGCCGCCCTCATACAGGTCATAGGGCGCAAAGTTCACGCCATAGAACACCCCTGCCCCTTCGGGCGCGCGGCTGGGGTCGAAGATGGAATTGTCGCCGCCGGCAATCAGGCGCGGCACGGTCAGGCCCCGGCGCAGCCTGTCGTATTCCATCAGCATGTCGCGCATGGTGTAGAAATCGACCAGCTCGGTCATCATCGCGTTGGTGTCGTTGCCAACCTTCAGGCGCAGCCGCTCGCGCAGGGTCAGGTGCGTGAGGTTGATCGAGAAGGTCGAGGGCGTCACCCTTTCGGCGCGTTCGAGCACGGGTTCGGGCGTTTCGGCCACGAATTTACGCAGCACATGCGGGTGGATCGCGCCGATCACGCCATCCTTTGCGCTAAACGTCTCGCCCGTGGTCAGTTCAAGGCCGACCGCGCGGCCGCGTTCCACGATCACGCGCGAAACCTCGGCGCTTACCCGCACCTCGCCGCCCCAATGCTCGATCGCGCGCACCAGGGCGTGACTGAGCTGCCCCGAACCGCCCTTGGGCATCGAGCAACCATAGGCGTGGATGATGCCCGGCATCAGGAAAGCGCCCATGCCGGTGCCCAGCTCGTCGGGCATCTGCAGGTTCTCGGTCACCATGCGCAAAATATGAATGCGCAGCCGGTCGCTCTCGAAATAGTGGTTCACCACGTCGAGCGCGCTGCGGCTCATCACGTCGAGCAGGAAGCGGCCCTCGTCGGACTGGTCCATCATCGCCACAAAGGCGCCCATCGGGAAGGGCGGCATGTACAGGCCCGACATGAACATGGGCAGCGCCGCCATGCTGGCCTGCGCGAACTTGCGATAGGCGATGGCGTCTTTCGGGCTGAAGGTGGCGATCTCGTCGCAGGTGCGCTCAAGGTCGCGCCACGAACGCACTATCGAGCCATCGTCCCAGATGGTGGCGTGGGGCAGTTCGGGGTAGATATATTCCAGGCCAAAGCGCGAGAGCAGGCCCAGTTCGTCCTCGCGCAGCATGGGGTTGCCCTGGATCATGATGTGCACGTTCGAGTGCTCGTCATGCCAATAGCCGGGCTGGATCAGCTGCCGGGTCGAAACGCCGCCGCCGTAATGCGGCTTGCGTTCCAGCACGAGCACCTTCTTGCCGGCCTTAGCCATATAGGCAGCGGCGGTCAGGCCGTTGTGGCCTGCGCCCATCACCACGATGTCATACTGGCTCATGCGTTGTCTCCGGCAAAGAAGGCGCGAAAGCCGGCAATGCCCGGCACATGCGAAGCGCAGCCCCCATCGGCCACCAGCACCTGGCCGGTAATGTTGCGCGCCGCATCAGAGGCAAGGAAGGCCACCGCCTCGGCAATGTCCTCGGGTTCGCCCAGCCGGTCGCGCAGGGTTTCGGCCTCGACGGCTGCGCGCAAGCGCGGCGGGAAGGCCTCTTTCAGCGCAGGCGTCATGGTCATGCCCGGCGCCACCGCATTGCAGCGCACCCCGTGAATGCCGTGGCTGGCGGCAATGGCGCGCGTCATCTGGATGATCGCGGCCTTGCTGCTGGAATAGGCAGCCTGGATCATGTGCCCCTGCAGCGCCAGATTGCTGACCGTGTTGACGATATTGCCGCCGCTGGCGCGCAAATGCGGCAGCGCCGCGCGGCAGGCGATCATCGTTCCGCGCACGTTCACGGTAAAGGTGCGGTCCCACAGGGCGGTGGCCATGTGCTCGACATCGCCATCATGCTGCGCAATATCGGGGCCTAGCAGCGCAGCATTATTGTGCAGCACATCGAGCCGGCCATAATGGGCCACCGTCTGCGCCACCATCGCCTCGATGCTCGCCTCATCCTCCAGGTCGAGGGCAATGGCCAGCGCTCCGGGCAATTCGGCTGCCAGCGCCTGCGCGCGGTCATGGGCAATGTCGGCAATGGCCACCCTGCCGCCACGCGCGGTGATCAGCCGGGCCGTGGCAGCGCCAATGCCCCCCGCCCCGCCGGTGATGATGGCAATTTTTCCATCCATGCGGATGGCATCGCTGGTCATGTCGGCTCTCCCGTTCTATCGCCCGTTCGGGCTATTGCTGCGCGCGCCCCGTGGGCTGCGCCTGTTGCGTCAAACTCATAAGGGCGGCATGGCAAGGCCGGAAGACGGCACATTTTTGTGCCTGCAAACAGGCGGACGAAGGCAGCCATGACAGGGGCGATACCAGCGCGGTTCGAAACAGGCATGGCCACCCTGGCCGCCGAAATGGCGCGCTATGGCAACGACCGCGATGCGCCCGTGCGCGAGGTCATGGCGCTGCTGGGCGACCGCTGGTCGACGCTGGTGCTGATCGTGCTGGCCATGGGCGAATGGCGCCATGCCGACCTGAAACGCGCGCTGGGCCAGCTTTCGGCCGAGCAGGCCATTTCGCAAAGGATGCTCACGCTCAAGCTGCGCGCGCTCGAACGCGACGGTTTCGTGGCGCGCCATGCCACGGCGCATGTACCCCCGCGCGTGTCCTATGCGCTCACCCCGCTGGGCGCTGATCTGGCGGGCGAGGCGCGGCGGGTGATCGACTGGGTCAACACCCGCGCCGATGCCATCCGCGCCGCCCGCTGCGGGTTCGACGCCGCGCAGGAATAGGCCGCCTGTCAGGCCGATCCGCGCGTGCTGGGGTGGTTGTGCTGGAACTCGACGGCAATCTCGTCGCGCCGCGCTTCGCCAATGCGGGCAAGCGGCACCACGTTGGTGTCGGCTGCCGGCCCGCTTTCCTGCGCATAGGCGGCCAGCCGCTCGACCACCCAGCGCAGCGCGCGGTCGTTGTTGTTGGTCAGATGCCACTGGATCGCCTCGCGGATGGGCGGGATGTCGAAGGGCACCTCGCGCATGACCAGCGGCAGGTTCTGCACCACTTGCGCGGCCAGGCGGCGATGCATGGTGGCAATGCGGTTGGTGCCCAGCACCAGCCCGGGCAGCGAAAGGAAGCTGGGCGCGACGATCTCGATGCGGCGCTGCTGCTTCTGGCGGCGAACGAACCAGTCGTCGAAGGCGGGCGTGCGGCTCTTGCCAAAGCGCGCGGTCACATGGCCCAGCGCGAAATAGCGCTCGCGGGTGATCTCGCCGGCCATGGCCGGGTTGGCAGCGTCGCCCACCACCACATAATCATCCTCGAACAGCAACTGGCTGGGGTGGTCCGAGCTGATTGCATAATCGATAGTGAGCAGCAGGTCGATCTGCCCGCGCTCGATCGCATCGGTGGGCGTGTCGCCCATTGGCTGGATCTCGAAGCGCAGATTGGGCGCCTCGGCCTCGAGCATGCCCAGCGCGCCGGCCAGCAGCACCTGGCACGAATAATCGGACGCCATGATGCGAATCTGCCGGTCGGCGGTGGCCGGATCGAATTCGGGCTGGATGGCAATGGTCGAGCGAATCTGATCGAGCACGGCGCGCACCGGCTCGATCAGCTCCTCGGCGCGGGCGGTGAGCACCATGGCGCGGCCCTTGACCACCAGCAGCTCGTCGCCAAAATAGTCGCGCAAACGGCCCAGCGCGCTGCTGGTGGCCGATTGCGACAGGCACAGCCGGTCGGCCGCAAGGCTTACGCTTTTTTCGGACAGCAGCGCGTCGAGCGCCACCAGCAGGTTGAGATCGAGCCTCTGGAACCGCATCGTTATCCTCTCATCCCAGCGTCTTGAGCGCGCTGGCGACCAGCGTAGCGATCTCGCCGTCATGCGCAAATCCGGCCTTTTGCGCAGCGGGCGTTTCGAGCGGCGGCTGTGCCCCGAATGCCACTTCGAGCGCAGCATCGGGGCGATAATCCACCAGATCGGCCGACACGCCGCACTGGCGGGCAATCTCGGCGGCAAGGTCGCCCATGGTCACGCGCAGCGCCGGCAGCGTGACCGCGCGGGTGGGGGG
>DATMUT010000600.1:0-2870 GCA_035563755.1 Novosphingobium sp. | reverse complement strand
CGGGCTGGAAATGGGCGCCGACGATTATCTGGCAAAGCCGTGCAACCCGCGCGAACTGCTGGCCCGCATTCGCACCGTTTTGCGCCGGCATGGCAAGGGCGGGGCGCCCGCGCCCGTGCTGGCGGCCAATGACGATGCGCGCAGCGAACCCGATTCGGGCGACAATCTGCACTTCTCGGGCTGGCGGATGGATTTGGGGCTGCGGCTGCTGTTCGATCCCGAAAGCCGGCTGATCGCGCTTTCGGATGGCGAGTTCCGCCTGCTGCGCGCCTTTGCCGAGCATCCGCGCCGGGTTCTGACCCGCGATCAGCTGCTGGAATGGTCGCGCGGCGAGGAGACCGAGCATTACGACCGGGCCATCGACGTGCAACTATCGCGCCTGCGCCGCAAGCTGGCCGCCAGCTCCTCGGCCGAGGATATCATTCGCACGGTGCGTAACGAGGGTTATCTGTTCGTGCCGGCCGTGACCCGCGACTAAAGGGGGCAAGAAGGCCGCTTCTATCGCCCGCCCCGCTTTGGTAGGGGACGGGCGATGGACAGCGAGCAAGCCACTGATGCCCCGCGCCCCGAGGCGCCTTCAGAAACACGCCCCGAGGCGCCCGTCGAACCGCGCCCCGAGGCGCGCAACGACACCCCAGAACGCCTGTTGCGCGCGGCTGAAATGCTGGTCGTGCAAGAGGGTGTTCACGCGCTGACCGTACGGCGCATCGCCAATGCGGCGCAGGTCAATTCCGCGCTGATCCGCTATCATTTTGGCGGCACCGACGGGTTGCTGCGCGAACTGGCTTTGCGCAATGGCGCGCGCATTGCCGATGCCCGGCAGGCTTTACTGGAGGAGCCGGCGCCGACCGATGCTTTCGCGCAGGCCGTTGACGCGCTGGTCCTGCCGCTATGGACCGAGGCGGCGATGTCGGGTGACTATCGCGCCATCGTCGTGCTGGACGAGATCTTTGCCCGCGCCGGCGAGCCGTTGCATGACGAGATATGGGCGCTGTTTGCGCAAGGGGTGGCGCGCACGGCCGATGCGCTGGCGGCTTGTCTGCCGGGCGTTGACGCGCAGACCTTGAGCTGGCGCATCCGCTTTGTCACGGCCGCCGCGCTCGATGTGCCGCCGCGCTCGGCGCGGGCATCGGGGGCGACCGTTGGGCGGCAAGGCCAGCAGGGCGACCGTCTTGCCGCCTTCCGTGCCTTTGCCGCCCACGCCCTGCGGGCCTAGCGCTTGGCGCTCTCGCTCCAGCCGCCGCCCAGCGCCTGATACAGCGCGGCGGTGTCGGTCAGCCGCTGGGCTGCGGCCTGCGCCTCGCTTTGTTCGGCCTGGCGCAGCGTCAGTTCGGCCGAGAGCTGCCCGCCCCAGCCGATCTGCCCCTGCGAGAACTGGCGCTGGGCGATGCCATAGGCGCGCTCGGCGGCGGCACGGCCAGCGGCTGCCGCATCGAGCGCCCGCGCATCGGCATCGAGCGCATAGAGCGTGTCGGCCACGTTCTGGAAAGCGCCCAGCACCGCCGAGCGATAGAGCGCATCGGCCTGCTTGTAGTCGGCCTCGGCGCCGCGTTGCTTGTGATACAGCGTGCCGCCGGCAAAGATGGGCTGGGCAACGCCCGCGCCAATCGTCCAGAAGTGGTTGGCCGCCGAGAGCAGATCGGACCACCCGCCCGAAGACCCGCCCGCCGCCGCGCTGAGCGTGAGCGTGGGCAGGCGGTTGGCCACCGCCACCCCCACCAGCGCCGAGGCTGCGTGCAGCTGGGCCTCGGCCATGCGCACGTCGGGCCGCTGGCGCACCAGCGCCGAGGGCAGCGCCACGGGCACATGCGCGGGCAGGGCAAGGCTGGCCAGATCGATGCCGGGGGCGGCCTTGTCGGGCGCGGCGCCGGTCAGATAGGCGATGGCGTCACGGCTCTGGTTGAGCGATTTGGCCAGTGGGGCCAGCGTGGCGCGGGCCTGTGCAAGGGCGCCTTCTTGTGCTGCGACATCGGCGCCCGAGGCCTGGCCCACCTCCTGCTGGTGGCGCAAAATGGCCAGCTGCTCGGCGTTGATGGCGACGATGCGCTCTTGCGCGCTCACCTGCCGGGCCAGCGATGCTTCCTGGAAAACGGCCGCCGCCAGCGTGTTGATGATCGAGATGCGCGTCGCCTCGAAGGCAAAGCGCTGGGCCTCGTACTGGGCGCGCGATGCCTCGACCCCGCGCCGGTTGCCGCCGAACAGGTCGAGCGTATAGCCCACCGACACCTGCGCGGTGTTGAGGTTATAGAGCGTCGAGCCATTGTTGGGCGTGGGCGAGAGATATTGCGAATCGCGGTTGCGGCTGGTGCCGGCGCTGGCGGTTACGGCCGGGAACAGCGCGCCCTTGCTGGCCAGCCAGCTTTCGCGCGCCGATTTGAGCGCCGATTGCGCCGCGGCCAGATCGGTGTTGGCGGCTAGCGCCTGATCGACCAGCGCGTCGAGCCGCGCCGAGCCGAACTGGCGCCACCACCGCGCATCGACCGCGCCATTGGCGGCAAAGTCCTGCGTGCCGCCGGCCAGCGCCGTGGATGGCGCCTCGGCAGGGGCGGCAGGCTTGGGCGTATAGGCGGTTTCCTTGGGGGCGGGGGGCGTGTGGAAATTGGGCCCCACCGCGCATCCGGCCAGCGCCATTGCCAGCGTTGCAACGCTACCCATGCGCATTTTCATAATCGCGCTCATGCTCAGAACTCCGGCCCGGCGGTGGCCGGGTCTTCATCGCCGGCGTCGGTGTCTTCGACAGGGCGCTGTTCGCGGCGGGCCGAGAACATGTCGATCATCACCGGGAAGACGATGAGGATCAGGATGGGGGCGAGCAGGATGCCGCCCACCACCACCAGCGCCAGCGGCTTTTGCACCTGGCTGCCGATGCC
>DATMUT010000599.1:0-4286 GCA_035563755.1 Novosphingobium sp. | reverse complement strand
CGGCTCGACCTTCACCTTCACGGCGCTGTGCCGCATCGATACCGCCAATGAGGTCGAGTACTTCATGAACGGCGGCATCCTGCAGTACGTGCTGCGCAAGCTGGCCGCGTAAGCGCCCCGGCTTTTGCCAAAACGAAGGGGGCGGCCTTTGCGGGCCGCCCTTTTTGTTTGCCTGCATGGCGCCCGGACGTGTGCCGCGCACACAAAAAAGCGCGCAACCGCCCTCCCGGTTGCGCGCTTTCCTGTAACCGCTTGGCCTGGATCAGCCGCGCTTGCGGCGCCGCGCCACCATGGCCGCCGCGGCGCCACCAAACAGCAGCAGCATAGGCGGGGCGGGCACCTGCGTGCCGCCGGTCGTCGTGGTCGTGCCCCCCGTGGTCGAACCGCTCGTGCCCGAGGTCGTCGTGGTGGTGCTCGTCGCGCCGCTGGTTGTCGTCGTGGTCGAGCCACCGGTGGTGGTGGTCGTCGAGCCGCCGGTCGTGGTGGTGGTCGAACCGCCCGTAGTCGTGGTCGTCGAGCCGCCTGTCGTGGTGCTCGAACCGCCAGTGGTCGTGGTGGTCGAACCGCCCGTGGTCGTCGTCGTCGATGTCGTGGTGGTCGAACCGCCGGTGGTCGACGAGCCGTTCGAGGAGGAACTGCTGCTCGAAGAAGAACTGCTGCTCGACGACGAGCTGCTCGAGGAGGAACTGCTGCCGTTCGACGAGCTGCCGGTGCTGCTCACGATCACCGTGGTGCCACCGCTGCTGCCACCCCAGCCGCCAAAGAAGCCGCCACCAAAGTAACCACCCGAGCTGCCGCCATTGTCGCTGTGATGCTGCTCGACCACGCCGGCAGGCGCTGCGGGGGCAAAATCGGCCGGCGGCAGGCCCGGCGGCGGCATGGGCACCATCGCCACCTGCGGCGCGGGCTTGACGCAGCAGGGCCTGACCGGCGCAACCGGGCGGGGCTTGTGCACCACGTGGTGCACCGGATGCTTGATCGGCACCAGCTTCACGCGCTTGTCATGCTTGACATACTGCGGCTTGCCGGGGGCAAGTTTCTCGGCCACGTGCACCGCCCCGCCGCCCACGAGCGCAGTGCCCGCGACCAGTGCGGCGACCTTGGCTAGCCCCAAACGAACCGACATACGCTGCTCTTTCCCACCTGGGCCGGCGGCTCGCCCATCTGAAGGATGGCGCGCCGCGACCGGCAATTCACTGGTCTGACATGACCCCAGGAGGGGTTGCAGAACAATAAATTGCGCGCCGCCTTCGCGTCCTGAATCGGGACTCCGGGCAAGAAAGGCACACTAAGGGAAAAACCGTCCCTCTATGGGACGGGATTGGGGATGATTCTGTAAAGGCTGGACGATCGCCTCAACCCTCAGCATCGCCCGCGGGCGAATCGAACAGACCGCCCTGTGGCGCCTGCGCAGCCGGCGGGCTCATGCCCAGGTGCCGCCAGCCCGAATCGTTCAGGCACCGCCCCCGCGCCGTGCGCGCCACCATGCCCAGCTGGATCAGGTAAGGCTCGATCACCTCCTCGATCGTGTCGCGCGGCTCCGACAGGCCCGCCGCCAGCGTCTCGACGCCCACCGGGCCGCCTTTATAAATATCGGCGATCATGCGCAGATAGCGCCGGTCCTGCGCATCAAGGCCGATATTGTCGACCTCGAGCCGGGTCAGCGCATTGTCGGCAATCGCCTCGCTCACCGTTTCGCTGCCCGCCACATGGGCAAAATCGCGCACCCGGCGCAGCAGCCGCCCGGCCACGCGCGGGGTGCCGCGCGCGCGCCGGGCAATCTCGCGCGCGCCCTCGCTGTCGATGCCTATGCCCAGCAGGCTGGCGCCGCGCGTGATCACCCGCTCCAGCTCGTCGACGCTATAATATTGCAAACGCACCGGAATGCCGAAACGGTCGCGCAGCGGCGTCTGCAAAAGCCCCGCGCGCGTGGTCGCGCCAATCAGCGTGAAAGGCGGCAGGTCGATCCGTACCGAACGCGCCGAGGGCCCCTCGCCAATCATCAGATCGAGCGCGCGGTCCTCCATCGCGGGGTACAGCACCTCCTCGACCACCGGATTGAGGCGATGGATCTCGTCGATGAACAGGACGTCGCCCTCTTCAAGGTTGGTCAGCAGCGCCGCCAGATCGCCCGTCTTGGCGATGACCGGGCCGCTGGTCGCCTTGAAATTCACCCCCATCTCGCGCGCGATGATCTGCGCCAGCGTGGTCTTGCCAAGGCCGGGCGGGCCGAAGAACAGCGTGTGATCGAGCGCCTCGCCCCGGCTGCGCGCCGATTCGATGAACACGCGCAGATTGTCCTTGGCCCCCGCCTGCCCGACGAATTCGGCCAGCGATTTGGGGCGCAGGGCCGCATCCACATCCTCGATCTGGCGATGGGCCGAGAGCAGCGGATTGTCGCTCATCTCACGCGCTCGCCTTCTTCAGCGCCAGACGGATCAGCGCGCCCTCGCCCGCTTCCTCGCCCAGATCGGCGATGGCCGCGTCGGCCGCCTGCGCGGCAACTGCCGGCTTGAAGCCCAGATTCTGCAAGGCCGAGACGACATCGGCCGCGACATTGCCGCTGGCCGCCCCGCCGCTCCCGCCCAGCGACACGCCCGGCGCGGAAACAAAGCCCATCGCGCCCGCCTTGTCCTTCAGTTCGTTCACGATGCGCGCGGCCAGCTTTGGCCCCACGCCATTGGCCCGCGCCACCATGGCGCTGTCGCCGCCGGCGCAGGCGCGCTGCAATTCCTCGACCGTGAGCGCCGAGAGGATGGCCAGCGCCACCTTGGACCCCACGCCCTGCACATGGGTGAGCAGGCGGAACCACGCCCGCTCGCCCGCGCTGGCAAAGCCGATCAGGCGCATGTCGGTCTCGCTCACCTGCATTTCGGTGTGAACCGTCACGCGGTCGCCCCGCACGCCCAGATGCGACAACGTGCGCGCCGAACAGAACACCATGTAACCCACGCCATTGACGTCGATCACCGCCCAGTCGGGGCCAAAATCATCGAGGAGACCGGCAAGTTTCGCAATCATCGCCGCGCACCCTAGCCAAGGTGGAACGATTTGGGAACATCTTTGCCGCCGCCCACCAAAAAATGCCTGCGGGCAAAAGCAGGCGCCGCTTGCCCGCCCCGGCCAGAACGCTACACACGGGCCATGCGGGCAAAGATCTGGACTATGAGCGCGGCGGTATGGGGAATGCTGGGCGCGGCGCTGGTGCTGCGGGCGCTGGCCCTCTCGCCCTATGAAATCGGCTATTCCGACGAATACATGCAATATCTCGAGCAGGGGCGGCGGCTTGCCACCGGCCATGGCATCATCCCTTGGGAATACCGCTATGGCGCGCGCAACGCGCTGATCCCGCAGATAATGGCCCTGCCGCAATGGCTGGGGCTGTGGTGGGCGCCGGGCACGCATCTGGCGCTGTGGCTGGCGCGCGGGCTGTTTGCGGCGCTGGCCAGCGCGGGCACGCTGTGGGGCGCATGGGCGCTGGGGCGGGCGACATCGGCGCGCCACGGGCTGGTGGCGCTGGCGGCGGCGGGCCTGTGGTGGGAAAGTATCCTGTTCTGCGACCTGATGCTCTCGGAAAGCATTGGCGCCAGCCTGTGCCTTGCCGCCGCCGCGCTGCTAACAGGCCAGCGCAGGCCGGGGCGACTGGCGCTGGCCGGGCTGCTGCTGGGGCTGGGGGTGATGGCGCGGCTGCAATACGGCCTGTTCGCCGCCGTGCTGGCGCTATGGGCGCTGTGGGGAGCGGATCGGCGGGCGTGGGGCGCTGTGGTGGCCGGCGGGCTGGGCGCAGGCCTTATCGGCGCGCTCAGCGATGTGGCCATGGGGCAGACGCCTTTCCGCTGGATCGCGGTCAATCTGGCCATGAACATCGATGCCGGCCGCGCCGCCCGTTTCGGCACCGAGCCGGCGGCCTATTATCTGCGGCTGATGCTGGCGCATTGGGGCATGGCGGCGCCCTTCCTGCTGGCAGGGGCGGTGTTTGCGGCAAGCGGGGCACAAGGGCGGCGCTATCGCCCGTTACTGGCCGCAGCGCTCGTCAGTCTGGCCGCGCACAGTCTGATCGCGCACAAGGAATATCGCTTCGTCTGGGTCTCGGTGCTGGCGCTGGTGGTGCTGGGCGGTATTGGCGCCCTGCGCTGGGCCGAGCAGCGCTGGCCCCGGAACCCGCGTGCGGTTGTCGCCGCGCTGGTGGCGGGGCTGGGGGCGCTGTCGTGGGTGGCGGCGCAGCAATCGGGCGGCTTTGCCTCGATGCGCGGGGGGGCGGCCATCACCACGCTGGCGGTGCAGGC
>DATMUT010000598.1:0-3014 GCA_035563755.1 Novosphingobium sp. | reverse complement strand
ATCTGGTCGCCGGCGAATTGGCTCGGGTCGGGCGCGAACACGGCCCGGCGGCACTCCCATTTGTCAATCGGCGCGCAAAAGGACCCCTGGATCGGCGTGCAAAAGGGACCCTTTTGTGTCGGCGGCAAGGGGTGTCCAGGTAGCGAACAGGAGGGCCCTGCGCGCGCCGCGAAGTGCCTTCACGAGCGACGGAGCGGCGCGCGTGGGAGGTGCCTGTTTGCCCACCTGGGCAACCCGATGGGTGGGTCCGGGGCGGGCGCTAATCGCGGCCGAAGCCTCTAGGCGGTTCGATCGCTTGGAGTTCGTCGAGATCGAGTTCGTCGATGGCCTGCAAGGCTTGAGCGGTGGCGCTGTCCTGAAGGTTGTCGGGCAAAGCCTCGAGCCAGCTGCGGTATTCGGCTTGGAGGGCGATGAGGACAGCAACGGCATCGCGCCAGCGCTGAGCGCGGCTGCGATGGTCGGCCGCTCGCCGGTAGCGGATCACCGGCCGGGCTGTGGCGCGGGCAGCGCGATGCCGGGCCTGTCGCTCGGCATTGGTCATTGGTTTCTCGCCAAGCGGCGGGTGGGGCATGGGTTCACTCCGAAGCGTTACGTAACGGAACCTGCGAACCGACAGTCACGAGGGTTGCAGGCGGATCAGGCGCGGTGTTTGAAGCGCCAACTCTCGTTGCCGGTCTCGATGATTTCGCAGTGGTGGGTCAGGCGGTCGAGCAATGCGGTGGTCATCTTGGCGTCGCCGAACACGCTTGGCCATTCGCCAAAGGCAAGATTGGTGGTGACGATGATGGAGGTGCGCTCGTAGAGCCGGCTTACCAGATGGAAGAGCAGCTGGCCGCCGGTTTGCGCGAAAGGCAGATAGCCGAGCTCGTCGAGCACGACGAAATCCATGCGGGTGAGATATTCGGCAAGCCGCCCTTGCCGGTTGGCGCGGGCCTCGTTCTCCAGCCGGTTGACGAGGTCGACCACGGTGTAGAAGCGGCCGCGGGCGCCGCCGCGGATGCAGGCCCGGGCGATAGCAATGGCCAGATGGCTCTTGCCGGTGCCGGTACCGCCGACCAGCACGGCGTTGCGCTGCTCGGCGAGAAAGGCGCCGCCGGCCAGGTCGTGGATCAAGGACTGGTTGACCGGCGTGCCAGTGAAGTCGAAGTCGTCGACATCCTTGCTCAGCGGCAATTTGGCGATGGTCAGCTGATACTTGATCGAGCGCGCCCGTTTCTCGGCGATCTCGGCGGCGAGCAGGTCGCCGAGGATGCGCGACGGCTCGTGCCGGCGCTTGATGCCGGCGGTCATCACCTCATCGTAGGCAGCGCGCATGCCGTAAAGCTTGAGCTGGGTCATCAGCTTGAGGACCTCGGTGCGTTCCATCAGCCGGCCCGGCGCAGACGGTCGTAGCGGGCGCAATCGGCGACCGGCGCCTGCCGCAGGCGCAGTGGCGCCGGTGCTAGGATCGGCGCCACTGGCCCGGGATCGCGATGACGCGCCAGGATGTTGAGGACGACATCGGCCGAATGGACGCCACCGGCTAGGGCTTCGCTGCAGGCGGCTTCGACAGCAGCCAGGCCGTCGCTCAGTACCGCCGCCAGGATCTTGACCATCTGGCGGTCGCCGTCATCCGAGCCCTTCAGCCGGCGCCGCACACGCTCCAGATTGGCGGGCAATAGCCAGTCTTTGAAGGGCGCGCCATTGCGCAGCGCGCCGGGCTTTCTGGCGAGCACTGGTACGTAATGCCAGGGATCGTAGATCGTCTGGTTACGGCCGAACGAGCGCACATGCTCGCCGACAATGGCGCCGTCCTGGCGGATGACAATGCGTTCGGCGTAGGACTGGATCTCCACCGGCCGCCCCACTGCACGCGCGGCGACCGAATACTTATTGTTGTCGAAGCGTACCAGGCAGGTCTTCGATACCGCGGCCTGCGTCGCGCGGAACCCGTCGAACCGGCTGGCAACCGGCACGAGTTGCGAGCGCTCGGCCTCGAACACCTGCCAGATCGTTCGATCGGCCAACTCCGGGTGCCGGTTCGCCTGGGCGTAGGCGATGCACCGGTCAAGTAGCCAGGCGTTCAGCTCGTCATAGCTCGCCACCTGCAGGCGCGGCGCGAACAGGCGCTCGCGGATGTTGCCGACCTGGTTCTCGACCTGTCCCTTCTCCCAGCCCGCCGCTGGCGTGCAGGCGGTCGGCTCGACCAGGTAATGCCCGCACATCTGCAGGAAGCGACGGTTGAACCGGCGATCCTTGCCGACGAACACCGCCTCGACCGCCGTCTTCATGTTGTCGTAGATACCGCGCGTGCAGGCGCCCTTGAAGAACTCAAAGGCGCGGGCATGCGCGTCGAACATCATCTCCTGCGCCTCGCGCGGATAGGCCCGCACAAACGGCATCCGGCTGTGACAAAGCCGGACATGCGCGACCTTGACCGTGACCGGCTTGCGGTTGAGCAGCACGATCTCGTGGCTCCAGTCGAACTGGTAGGCCTCGCCCGGCTCAAAGCTCAGCGGCACATAAGCCTCTGCCGTCGCTGCACCGCGCGCCGTTCGCCATGAGCGGGCGTAGCGCCGAACCGCGTCGTAGCCGCCCTCGTAGCCGAGCCCGCGCAGCTCCTCAAACACCCGAACCAGCGTCAGCCGTTCGCGCGCTGCCCTCTGTTCGTTCGCCAGCAGCAACTCGTCCAGCCGATCCTGCCACGGGCCGATCTTGGGCCGCGGCTGCCGCTCCCGCTCATAACGAAACTCCGTCGCTTCCGAGCGGACCACCTTGCGTACGACTTTGCGCGATAGTCGAAACTCGCGGCAGATCGCCTTGATCGGCTTCTTCTGAACAAAATAGGCCCGTCGCACCTTCGCAATCGTCTCCACGACCAGCATCCCCCGCCCAGCCCCCATGTCCCCCATGAGAGCCATTGTGAACCCGCCGTTCCGGGGGGCCCTTTTGGATGCCGATCACCCCCAGAACGGGGTCCTTATTCCACGCCGATCCACAGGCGAGCACAGCGACGTGGAGTGGAAGTTGGTGTA
>DATMUT010000597.1:0-4264 GCA_035563755.1 Novosphingobium sp. | reverse complement strand
TCATCATCGGCAAGGCCTCGGCGCAGGAAGAGCTGCTCTATACGATCGACGCGCTGCTGGCCGAGGGCAAGCGGCTGGTGTTTGCCGCCGACCGCGCGCCCCAGGCGCTCGATGGCGTCGAGCAGCGCCTGCTCTCGCGCCTGTCGATGGGCCTTGTTGCCGATATACTGCCTGCCGATATCGAGCTGCGCCGCTCGGTGCTCGAACACCGCCTGTCGCGCTTCTCCTCGCCCACCGAAGTGCCGGGCGATGTGATCGAGTTCCTCGCCCGCACGATCAACCGCAACCTGCGCGAGCTGGTGGGCGGCCTCAACAAGTTGATCGCCTATGCCCAGCTGACCGGCCAGCCCGTGTCGCTGGCGCTGGCCGAGGACCAGCTGACCGACATCCTCTCGGCCAACCGCAAGCGCATCACCATTGACGAGATCCAGCGCACGGTCTGCCAGTTCTACCGGGTTGACCGGCAGGAGATGTCCTCCAAGCGGCGCGCCCGCGCCGTGGTGCGCCCGCGTCAGGTGGCGATGTACCTCTCCAAGGTGCTGACCCCGCGGTCCTACCCCGAGATCGGGCGCAAGTTCGGCGGGCGCGACCACTCGACGGTGATCCACGCGGTGCGCCTGATCGAGGATCTGCGCACGCGCGATGCCGACATGGACGGCGACGTGCGCAGCCTGCTGCGCCAGCTGGAAAGCTGAGCGGACAACCACGGGACAAGCTGTTTACAGCCGGTGGACAGGCCGGTGCACAGGGCGTTGAAAACCCTGTGCACCGCTTGCGCGTAACCCTGTGCACGACCTGCGCACAAGCCTGTGGATAAGCTGATGCTGCGCAAGGGATAATCGCGCATCCTGGCGGTGATTATCGGCAGAGGCGCGGACTACTCCCTCGCAAATCCTGCCTTTTCTCCCTAAATCCCCTCCCCATGACGCTTTCGCCCGACCGCCTCGCCCGTTTTGCCCGCCACATCGTCCTGCCCGAGGTGGGCGGCGTGGGACAAATGGCGCTGGCCGGCGCGCATGTGGTGCTGGTGGGCTGCGGCGGCATCGGCTCGCCGGCGCTGCAATATCTGGCCGCCGCCGGTATTGGCCGCCTCACGCTGATCGACGACGACACGGTCGAGGCCAGCAACCTGCAGCGCCAGACCATCTTTGCCGAGGCCGACATCGGCGCCCCCAAGGCCGAGGCCGCCGCCCGCTGGGTCGCCCGCTTCGATCCGACGATTGCCGTTACCGCGCACCGCACGCGCATCACCGCCGCCAATGCCGCCGCGCTGGTGGCGGGCGCCACGGTGGTGCTCGACGGATGCGATAATTTTGCCACGCGACTGGCGGTGTCTGACGCCTGCGTCGCCGCCGGCGTGCCGCTGGCCAGCGCGGCGGTGGGGCGTTTTCAGGGGCAGGTCGCCAATTTCGCCGGCCACTTGCCGGACCATGCCTGCTATCGCTGCTTCGTGGGCGATGCCTTCGACGCGGCAGATTGCGACACGTGCGCCGCCGATGGCGTGCTGGGCGCCTTTGTGGGCATGGTGGGCACGATGGCGGCCATGGCGGCCATTCGCGTGGTGCTGTGGGCGGCGGGCGCGCCCGGCCCGCTGGCCGATCCGCAATGGGGGCAATTGCATCTGGTCGACGGGCTGGCCATGACCACCCGCGCCATCACCATTCCGGCCGATCCGGCCTGCCCCGCCTGCGCGTCAGTCGCCTAGCATCTGGCTCACCCACGCGGGCACCAGTTGCCCCGCCGGCCCCAGCCGCGTCTCGTCAAACAGGCGCGATCCCTGACTGCGTTCCAGATTGAGTTCGAGGCAGTGCGCGCCCATTTCGCGCGCGCCCTGAACAAAGCCGGCCGCCGGATAGACCGCCCCCGACGTGCCGATCGAGACGAACAGGTCAACCCCGCGCAGGGCGGCGTAGATCTCCTCCATGCGGTAAGGCATTTCGCCAAACCACACGATGTCGGGCCGCAGGGCCGCAACGCCACAAGACGGGCAAGCCGGCCGGTCGATCAACGCCGCGCGCCAGTGGTGGCGGGCATCGCACGCCGTGCACCATGCCGACAGATGCTCGCCATGCATGTGGATCAGCTTTTGCGACCCGGCCCGGTCGTGCAGGTCATCCACATTCTGCGTGACCAGCGTAACGCTGCCGCCGGGCACCTTGCCAGGCCATTCCCGCTCCAGCCGGGCCAGCGCCAGATGGGCCGCGTTGGGCGCCTTGGTTTGAATGGCCGCGCGGCGCATGTCGTAGAAACGCAAGACCAGGTCAGGATCGCGCTCGAACGCCTCGGGCGTGGCCACATCCTCGACGCGGTGCTGCTCCCACAGGCCGCCCCGCCCGTCATTGGCATCGCGGAAGGTGTCGATGCCGCTTTCGGCGCTGCATCCCGCGCCTGTCAGAATCACGATATTGCGGATTGTGGTCATGTCGCCCATGAAGCCTCCCGAACGGAGACTTGCAATGACGAATACGTCCACCAACGCCGGTATCAGGATCGGCATCATCGGCAGCGCCGGGCGCATGGGCCGCGCCATTGCCGAGGCGGCGGCTGCTGCCGGCCACACGGTGTCGGGCGGCATCGACCGCGATGGCGACGCGCTGGCCCTGGCGCAGGCCAGCGACGTGCTGATCGACTTCTCCTCGCCCGCCGCGCTCGAGGGCAATCTGGATGCGGCCATGGCCGCGGGCGTGCCCATGCTGATCGGCACCACCGGGCTTGAGGAGCGGCACCACTGGCTGATCGACCAGGCGGCCGAAAAGATTGCCGTGCTGCAGACCGGCAATACCTCGCTGGGCGTCAACATGCTGGCCTTTCTGGTCGAGGAGGCCGCGCGCCGTCTGGGCGAGGACTGGGACATTGAGATCGTCGAGACACATCACCGCATGAAGGTCGACGCGCCCTCGGGCACGGCGCTGCTGCTGGGCGAGGCTGCCGCGCGCGGGCGCGAGGTTGGCCTGGGGCAAGTGGCGGTGCGCGGCCGCGACGGCATTACGGGCGCGCGCGAGGCGGGCAGCATCGGCTTTGCAGCGCTGCGCGGCGGCAGCGTGGCGGGCGACCACACGGTGCATTTCCTGGCCGACAACGAGCGCCTGTCGCTGAGCCATCTGGCCGAGAACCGCGGCATTTTCGCGCGCGGGGCGGTCAAGGGCGCTGCCTGGCTGATCGGCCACCCCGCCGGGCGCTATGGAATGCGCGAGGTGCTGGGGCTGTAAGCTGAAAGGTGCGAGGGGCGCCCCCTCGCATCCCTCCTCCTCCTCGTCGGGCGATTGCGATGAAAAAAACCGACATCTTCGAATTCTTCCGCCGTCTGGCCGAGGCCAACCCCGACCCGCAGACCGAGCTGGAGTTTGGCAACACCTATCAGTTGCTGGTGGCCGTCACGCTCTCGGCGCAGGCGACCGATGTGGGCGTGAACAAGGCGACGCGCGCGCTGTTCGAGATCGTGAAAACGCCGCAGGACATGCTCGATCTGGGCGAGGAGGGGCTGAAAGAGCATATCAAGACCATCGGCCTGTTCAATTCCAAGGCCAAGAACGTGATGGCCATGGCCGAGATTCTGGTGCGCGAACATGGCGGCGAAGTGCCCGCCGACCGCGACGCGCTGGTCAAGCTGCCCGGCGTTGGGCGCAAGACGGCCAATGTCGTGCTCAACTGCGCCTTTGGCATGGAGACCTTTGCGGTCGACACGCACATCTTTCGCCTGGGCAACCGCACCGGCATGGCCAAAGGCAAGACCCCCGAGGCGGTGGAAAAACAGCTGGAGAAGAAGGTGCCCGCCCCCTTTCGCGTGGGGTCGCATCACTGGATGATCCTACACGGCCGCTATATCTGCAAGGCGCGGACGCCCGAATGCTGGCGCTGCCCGGTGGTCGACCTGTGCGGGTTCAAGGACAAGGTGCTGGAGAAGAAGAAGGGGTGAATGCGAGGGGCCGCCTCCCCGCATCGCCCACTTTGTTACCCTTCCAGATGCAGCCCCTTGCGCCCGCCCCCTTCGTGCGGGGCTGCGACATGCGGCGCATCGGGGTCCATCAACGGCTGCAACATGCCCTCGCTCTTGGTGATGACGGCGGTGGCCATGGCGTTGCCCACCACATTGGTCGCCGAGCGGCCCATGTCGAGGAAGGTGTCGATGCCCAGGATCAGCGCGATCCCCTCGACCGGCAGGTGGAACTGGGCCAGCGTCGCGGCGATCACCACCATGCTGGCGCGCGGCACGCTGGCGATGCCCTTGGACGACACCATGAGCGTGAGCAGCATGACGATCTGC
>DATMUT010000596.1:0-5178 GCA_035563755.1 Novosphingobium sp. | reverse complement strand
TCGCGCTGGCCAAGGACAGCCCCAACCAGCCCGAGCCCAAGCCGCTGGGTCAGTATGTCGCGGGGTATTTCCGCATGCTGGCCGAGGCTGACGCCTGGTGGTTCATCCTTTTCTATGGCGTGACGTTTGGCGGCTTTGTGGGCCTGTCCTCGTCGCTGCCCATCTATTTCACCACCGAACTGGGCCTCTCGCCCATCTATGCCGGCTATTCGACGGCGGCCTGCGTGTTTGCCGGCTCGATGGTGCGCCCGCTGGGCGGGGCGCTGGGCGACCGCATTGGCGGCGTCAAGACGCTGAGCGTCGTGTATGCGGTGGCCGCTGTGCTGCTGGTGGTGATCGCCTTTGCGCCGGCCGCTTTCCCGGTGATGTTCCCGCTGTTCTTTGCGGCCATGGCAACGCTGGGCGTGGGCAATGGCGCGGTGTTCCAGCTGGTGCCCCAGCGTTTCCGCCACGAAATCGGCGTGATGACGGGCCTGGTCGGCTTTGGCGGCGGCGTGGGCGGCTTTTACCTGGCCTCCTCGCTGGGCCTGGCCAAGCAGTTCACCGGCAGCCAGTCGCTGGGCTTCCTGGTGTTCGCGATGCTGGCGCTGGTGGCGCTGGGCGGCCTGAGCAGCGTGAAGAAGCGCTGGCGCACGACATGGGGTGCGGCCATTCAGGGCGTGCGCATCTGATATTGCGCATCTGATATTGCCAGGCAGGGTGCGGTCGGGGGGCTGCGCCGCATGCCGGGCAATAGCAGGGCGGGGGCAGGCAGGGGGCCTGTCCCCGTTTTGCCGTTTGCGGCAGGGCGCCGGCGCATTAACAATTAGGCGAACGAACAATCAAAATGCGATAAACGACCAAAATCGCTGCTTGTGCGGCACCGGGCCGGCGCTTTAAGGAGCCTGTCATAATCGGGGGTTATCCGCCCCTGAAATTTATCCGCAGGCAAGCGAGCACATTCTTATGGAACATACCATGCCGGAAGGGCCCGAGAAGCCCGTTCCGACTTATTCACGCGCGCGTCAGTATCAGATCGCCGGTGTGCTGATCGTTCTGGCGCTGGTGTTGTTCTGGCTGGTGCCGCTTGCCTGGCATGCCGTTTTTGACGCCCCCCCGCCCCCGCCCGAACACCACGAGGACGGCAGCTTTGCCGCCACCGACCGCCAATGGCAGACGCTGCAGTTCGAAAAGGTGCGGCGCGAGACGTTCCATGATGGCGTGACCACCGACGGCAAGATCGCCGTGGACGATGACCTGACCACCAATGTGATGTCGCCCTATACCGGCCGCGTCACGCGCATCTTCGTCGAGGCGGGCGCAAGCGTGCGCGCAGGCCAGCCGCTGTTTGCCGTGCAGGCCAGCGAAGCCTCGCAAACAGCGGCCGACATTGCCACCGCAGCCGCCAGCGCCGACGCTGCCCGCACCGCCTTCAAGGCCAGCGAAGCCGCCGAGGCCCGCCAGCACGACCTGTTCCAGCATCAGGGCGCCGCGCTCAAGGACTGGCAGCAGGCGCAGGCAGACCTTGGCAATGCCCGCTCGAACCTGCGCGGGGCCGAAGCCGCCCTTGCCGCCGCGCGCGGCCATGCGGCCGCCCTTGGCGGGGCCAGCAGCAGCGGCGAGGCTATCGTGCGCGCGCCTGTCGCTGGCGTTGTCACGCAGCGCCTGATCGGCGTGGGGCAGAACATCGGCAGCATTTCGGCATCGAACTCGCCAACCCAGGCGATGACCATCAGCAACCTCTCGCGCGTGTGGGTGGTGGGCTACATTCGCGAAGAGGACGCCGCGCGCGCCCATCGCGGGCAGGCCGCCGAACTGGTGCTGGCCTCGGCCCCCGACAACAAGATCGCGACGCACATCGACTATGTCTCGCCCACGCTCGACCCGGTCACGCACCGCCTGACCGTGCGCGCGGTGCTCGACAATGCCAGCGGCGCGCTCAAGCCCGAAATGATCGGCAGCTTCTCGCTGCTGACCGGCGGCGACCGCGCCGTGCTCTCGGTGCCCGAAAGCGCTGTGGTGTTCGAGGGTGACACCGCCCGCGTATGGGTAGCCACCGGCAAGCCGAATGAACGTCGCCTGCTGCTGCGCCAGATCAAGGCCGGCATCGAGCGCAATGGCCGCATCGAGGTGGTCTCGGGGCTGAACGAGGGCGATACGGTGGTGACGGCAGGCTCGCTGTTCATCGACCGCGGCGCCAAGGAAGACTGAGGCGCGCATGAACCCCGTCGTCGCATTCGCGCTGCGCCAGCGGCTGCTGATCATGGCCGTGCTGGGCCTCACGATCCTTGGCGGGATCGCGGCCTTCAAGGTGCTCAACATCGAGGCCTATCCCGACCCGGTGCCGCCGATGGTCGAGGTGGTCACGCAAAGCTCGGGCCAGTCGGCCCAGGAGATCGAGCGCACCATCACCATCCCCATCGAGGTGCAGCTTTCGGGCATCAAGAATGTCAAGAAAGTCGAGACGATCTCGGTGTTCGGCCTGTCGGACGTGCGGGTGCAGTTCTCGTTCAGCTACGACTACGAGCAGGCCAAGCAGCAGGTCATCAACGCCCTGTCGCAGTTGCCGCCCATGCCTGCCGGCACGCAGCCACAAATCTCGCCCACCAGCCCCATCGGCGAGATCTACCGCTATCGCATCATGGCGCCCAAGGGCTATTCGGTCACCGACCTCAAGACCATTCAGGACTGGATCCTGCAGCGCCGTTTCAAGGCGGTGCCGGGCGTGATCGACGTGAACGGCTGGGCGGGCAAGTCCAAGACCTATGACGTCACGATCGACCAGAACAAGCTGGTGGGCAAAGGCCTCTCGATCGGTCAGGTCATTACGGCGCTCAACAATGCCAACGGCAATGTGGGCGGGCAGACGGTGAACATCGGCCCGCAGGCGGCCGTGGTGCGCGGCATCGGCATCATCCACTCGATGGACGATATCGGCAACACCATGATCGCCGCGCCCAATGGCCAGCCGGTGCTGGTCAAGGACGTGGCGCATGTCAGCATCGGCAACATGCCGCGGCTGGGCATCGTGGGCCAGGACAACGACGATGACATCGTCCAGGGCGTGATCCTTATGCGCCGTGGCGAGGAATCGATGCCCACGCTCAAGGCCGTCGAGGCCGAGATCGACAAGGTCAACAACGGCGACATCCTGCCGCCGGGCGTGCATCTGGAAAAGATCTACGACCGCACCGACCTCATCAACGTGACCACGCACACCGTGCTGGAAAACATGGTGGTGGGCATGGTGCTGATCTTTGCGGTGCAGTTCGTGTTCCTGGGCAATCTGCGCAGCGCGATCATCGTTGCGGCCACCATTCCCTTTGCGCTCTCCTTTGCGGTCATCATCATGGTGCTGCGGGGCGAGTCGGCCAACCTGCTCTCGGTGGGCGCGATCGACTTTGGCCTCATCGTCGATGCGACCGTCATCATGGTCGAGAACATATTCCGCCATCTGGCGCAAAACCGGCATGACCGCTTTGCCTCTACCGGGGCACTCGACCATGCCGGCGGCATCCAGAGCTTCTTTGGCAAGCTGGGCATCATCGAGATGTCGGCCACCGAGGTGAACCGGGCGATCTTCTTTGCTGCGGCCATCATCATCGCCGGCTTCCTGCCGCTCTTCACGCTCACCGGCGTCGAGGGGCACATCTTCGGGCCGATGGCGCGCACCTATGCCTATGCGATCGCTGGCGGCCTGATCGCCACCTTCACCGTGGCGCCGGTGCTCTCGGCGCTGCTGCTGCGCGATCAGGAAGAAGAGAAAGACACCCGCATCGTCGCCTGGATGCGCGCGGCCTATGACCCGGTCATCCGCTTTGCGCTGGCCAACCGCATTCTGGCGCTGGGCGGCATGGGCGCGCTGCTGGTGGCGGCCGGCATTGCCAGCCACAGCCTGGGCCTCGAATTCCTGCCCAAGCTCGAGGAAGGCAATTTCTGGATCCGCGCCACCCTGCCCCGCTCGGTCAGCCTCGAGGAGGCGCAGGGCTATACCAACCGCATGCGCCGCATCCTGATGAAATACCCCGAGGTGCGCACGGTCGTCTCGCAGCTGGGCCGGCCCGACGACGGCACCGACACCACCGGCTTCTTCAACGCCGAATTCTACGTGCCGCTCAAGCCGCAGGGTGAGTGGCCCAGCGGCATGACCAAGGACAAGCTCACCCAGATCGTCTCGAAGGAACTGGAAGCCCCCTTCCCCGGCGTCGAGTTCGAGTTCTCGCAGAACATCGAGGACAATGTCGAGGAAGCCGCCAGCGGTGTGAAGGGCCAGAACTCGGTCAAGATCTATGGCAACGATCTGGCTGCGATCGAAAAGGCCGCCTACGAAATCAAGCGCGTGATGGGCACGGTGCAGGGCGTGACCGACATGTCGGTGTTCGACGCGATGGGCCAGCCCACTATCAACATCAAGGTCAACCGCGAGGCTGCCGCGCGCTATGGCCTGGCACCCGGCGACGTGAACGCGGTCGTTTCGGCGGCTATTGGCGGTCAGGCGGCCGGCAACCTGTATGAGTACGGGTCGGACCGCAATTTCCCGATCATGGTGCGCCTGGCCCCGCAGTTCCGCCAGAACATCGACGCCATCCGCAGCATTCCGGTGGCCGTGCCCAACGCCGGCAATGGCGTCACGCAAGTGCCGCTCAGCGCCGTGGCCGACGTGAAGCTCGTCTCGTCCTACTCGTTCATCTACCGCGAGAACCAGTCGCGCTACATCCCCGTGGGCTTTGCCGTGCGCGGGCGCGACCTTGGCAGCGCCATCATCGAGGCCAAGGCCAAGATCGACAGGCAGGTCAAGCTGCCGCCCGGCGCGCATCTGGAATGGGTGGGCGAGTTCGACGAGTTGCAGGCAGCGCTGACGCGGCTGGAAATCGTCGTGCCGCTCAGCTTCCTGGTCATCGGCATATTGCTGTTCATCAACTTCGGTTCGGTGCGCGACGCGGTGCTGGCCGCCAGCGTGATGCCCATGGCACTCATCGGCGGCATCTTTGCGCTCTACTTCACCAACACGCCCTTCTCGGTCTCGGCGGCCATCGGCTTTATCGGTCTGTTCGGCATTTCGGTGATGGGCGGTATTCTGGTGCTGGCCTATTACAACCAGCTGATGCGCGCCGGCATGGAACGCGAGAAGGCCGTGCTGCACGCCGCCCGCACGCAGTTCCGCCCGGTAATGATGACCTGCGTTGCGGCCTGCGTTGG
>DATMUT010000595.1:0-2622 GCA_035563755.1 Novosphingobium sp. | reverse complement strand
GCGCCTGCCCCCAAAACCATGCCCAAAGCCAGTAGCGCGAAGGAACGAAGGGCCATTTTCCAAGCCTTTCCTGCCATGCGGGCGCGTGGATCGGCTCGCCCTGTTGGGATTACCATGCCCTAGGCAGGGGTTCCATCACATCAGGGATATTACGTGTGTCAGCCGGCAATGGCCGGGGCGATTCTCCGGGCCAGCGCTTCTATGCCGGCAGCGTCGGCCTCGTCGAAACGGGCCAGCGCCGGGCTGTCGAGGTCGATCACGGCAATCACGCGGCCATCGACCGCCACCGGCACCACCAGTTCCGACCGGCTTGCCGCATCGCAGGCAATGTGGCCCGGAAAGGCGTGCACATCGCGCACCAGTTGCGTTGTGCCGCTGGCCGCCGCCGCCCCGCACACGCCGCGCCCCAGCGGGATGCGGATGCAGGCCGGCTTGCCCATGAACGGCCCCAGCACCAGCTCGCCATCGACCATGCGATAGAAACCGGCCCAGTTGAGATCGGGCAGGTATTGCCAGATCAGCGCGGCGATATTGGCCATGTTGGCGATGGCATCCGGCTCGCCAGCGGTCAGTGCGGCCGCGGCGCTGGCCAGGTCGGCATAGAGTTCGGGCTTAGCGATCCCGTCACGGGCGGCAAAATCATACATGCGCCCCCCTCTAGCGCCCGGCGAAGCTTGCCGCAAACCGCGCGAACCCCTATCCCTGCGCGCATGAACCCTATTCTTCGCAAGAGCCTGATCGGTCTGGGTGTTGTCGTTCTGGTGGGCGGCGGCATCTCGGCCTATATCCTGCACGGCAACCCGTCGGACAACCCGATCGAGCAGTTCGAGGGCAAGCGCCCCCGCCTGGTCGATCCGCAGCCCGAGACGATCCCCAGCGTCAGCCTGATGCGCACCGTTGGCTGGGCCGCGGGCGAGGCGCCCAAGGCGCCGCAGGGCCTGACCGTCAAGCGCTTTGCCGAAGGGCTGAACCACCCGCGCACCATGCTGACGCTGCCCAATGGCGATGTGCTGGTCTCGCTTACCGGCGCGCCCAAGGGGGCTGATTCGGGCGGCTTCATGGGCATGGTCGAGCGTTTCATCATGGGAATGGTGGGCTCGAAGCAGGAATCGGCCGACGAGATCGTGCTGCTGCGCGACAGTAAGGGCACCGGCACCGCCGACCAGCGCTTTGTGCTGCGCCATGATGGCCTGTCCTCGCCCTCGGGGCTGGCATGGGGCAATGGCAAGCTTTACGTGGCCAATCACAATGCGGTGCTCGAGTTTGACTATGTGCCCGGCGCCACCAGCCTGACGGGCGCCCCCAAGAAGCTGATGGACCTGCCGCCGGCCGGCCGCCACTGGATGCGCAACCTGCTGCTCAGCGCCGATGGCAAGAAGCTGTATGTGGCGGTGGGATCGGCCTCGAACATTGCCGAAGACGGCATGAAGGCCGAACAGGGCCGCGCCTCGATCCACGAGATCGACCTGCCCAGCGGCACGCATCGCCAGTTCTCGGCCGGTTTGCGCAACCCCAACGGGCTGGCGTGGAACCCCTCGACCGGTGAGCTGTGGACCACGGTGAACGAGCGCGACCAGCTTGGCCCCGATCTGGTGCCCGATTACCTGACCAACGTGCCGGTGGGGTCGCATTATGGCTGGCCCTGGGCCTATTGGGGCAAGACCATCGACGAGCGCGTCGACATCACCATGCCCGAATTCCTGACCGACTATACGCGCAAGCCCGAATATGCGCTGGGGCCGCATGTGGCGGCGCTGGGCATGGCCTTTGCCAATGGCGGCGGGCGGCTGGGCGATCACTATGCCAATGGCGCCTTCATTGCCCGCCACGGCAGCTGGAACCGCCGCCCGGCAGTGGGCTATGATGTGGTGTTCGTGCGCTTTGACGAGCATGGCAACCCGCTGGGCTTGCCCGAACCGTTCCTGACCGGATTCCTGACCGATGGCGGCACGCATGGCCGGCCCACGTGGGTGAGCTTTGCCCATGACGGCGCGCTGCTGGTTAGCGATGATACGGCTGGTATCATCTGGCGCGTGATCAAGCCCGGCGCCGCGCCGGCGGCTGCGCCCAAGTCGGTGGAGACGGACCATATGCCGCCCCAGCGCGACCTCAACAGCGACCCGGAAATGCGCTTCCGCATGAAGTTTGGCGGGACGCATGAGGTGCGCGAGCAGTAAGGTTTGCAGGGCAGATGCGAGGGACTTGTCCCTCGCGCTCCCTGACTGTTTGGTGGTGGCTGGTTTTACCTAACCCATTCATGGGAGCGCGAGGGGCCAAGCCCCTCGCATAAACCCCTTGTTCTTCCTTACAAAACCCGCCCGGCGCGCCCCGCCAGTTCGGTCACATAGTGCGAGGCCACCCGGCCCGAGCGCCCGCCGCGCCGGCGCGACCATTCCAGCGCATCGGATGCCTCCCATTCCAGTCCCAGCGCGCTGGCATAGCCGCCGATGATGCCCAGATAGGTGTCCTGATCGCAATTGTGGAAGCCGATCGACAGGCCGAAACGGTCGGCCAGCGCCAGGCGGTCATCCACCACGTCGCGCGGGTTGATCGGGTCGTCCTGCTCGGACAGGCTGCGCGCGACGATGGCGCGGCGGTTCGAGGTGACGCACAGGCGGACAT
>DATMUT010000594.1:0-2829 GCA_035563755.1 Novosphingobium sp. | reverse complement strand
CCCCCCCTGCCGGCACATCCAGCGCCACAGAGCGCGCCAGCCCCACCATCGCCGCCTTGGAAGCGCCATAATCGGCCGAGCGCTGCTGCCCCCACAGCCCCGCGCTGGAGCTGGTGAGCACCACGCGCCCATAGCCGGCTTCCAGCATGGCCGGCCACACCGCCTTCAGCCCCAGGATCGCCCCCCACAGGTTGATGTCGAGCAGGGCGCGCATGTCGGCCAGGCTGGCGGTGGCGAAATCGCGCCAGGCCTGCACGCCGGCATTGCTGAGGAAGATGGCGGGCGGGCCGAAGTGGCGGCAGGCCAGATCCACCGCTTCTGCTGCCGCCTGCGGATCTTCCACTGCGCCTTCATGGGCGATGGCGCGCCCGCCGCTCTGGCGGATCTGCGCCACCAGGGCGTGCAGCGGCGAGGGGCCGGCGGCAGCGGGCCGGTTGCTGGCCACCACCGCGCAGCCCCTGGCCGCCAGCCACAGCGCATAGGCCCGCCCCAGCCCCTTGGCCGCCCCGGTGATAATGGCCGTGCGGCCGGTGAAATCCGGCTCCGGCGCGCTCGTGGCGTTCATGGCGCTCATGGCATCGTCAGCCCGCCTTCGACGTTGATCGTCTGGCCGGTGACATAATGGCTCTCGTCGCTGGCGAGGAACACGGCGACAGGGGCGATATCGGCCTCGCAATCGCCGAAATAGCCCAGCGCGATCTCCTTGCGATACATCTCCGCCTCGGCCGGGTGGCTGGCGAGATAGTCCACCGCGATGGGGCTGAGCGCGGCCGGGCAGATCACGTTGACCCTGACCTTGTGCGGCCCGAACTCGCGCGCGGCCGTGCGCGAGAGGCCGCGGATGGCCTCCTTGGTGGCGGCATAGGCGGCAAAGCCGATGCCGCCCACCACCCCCTCGCGCGAGCCGAAGTTGATGATCGAGCCGCCGCGCGCCTTCATGTGCGGCAACACCGCCTGCATGTGCTGGAAGGTGCCATAAAGGCCCGAGCTGACGGTCAGCTCGAACAGGGCGTCGTCATGCGCCTCGAAGGGGGTGCCGGGGCGCGAGGTCTGGGCGTTGTTGACGAGGATGTCGATGGCGCCGAAACAGGCGATCGCGCGGGCGGCGGCGGCTTCGGCATCGGCGCGCAGGCCGGCTGTGCCAACGATCCATTCCGCCTCGCCGCCGGCCGCGCGCAGGGCGGCAACGGTGGCTTCCAGCTTGTCGGCGTTGCGGCCGGTGATCAGCACCCGGGCGCCCTCGGCCACAAAGCGCCGGGCGATGCCCTGGCCAATGCCTTGCCCCCCGCCGGTGATGATTGCCACCTTGCCTGCCAGCTTGCCTGTCATCGCTCTCTCCTGCGGCGCCTTTGCGCAGCGCCTTTTGCGGGGCAAGGCTGGCGGGGCGGGCGGGCGCAAGTCAAGCCGGGCGGGCGGGGTATCGCGCCTGTGATGACAGGCGGGGGATCGGCGCTGTCAGTCGTCCGGTGCCAGCAGCGCCTGATAGTCGCGGAAAGGCGGCTGCTTGCGGCGGAACACCGCATCGGCCCGCAAGGCCAGCACGCCATCGGCGCTGAAGGTGCAATCGGTGAAGCCCAGCCGGGGCGAATGGCCCAGCACTCGCGCGCGTCCTTCCACCCATTGCCCCACCTCTGCCGGGCCGACAAAGCTGACCGTGAGCGACACCGTGGGGCCGCTGAGGCCGGTGGCGATGGCCAGGTTCAGGCCCATCAGAATATCGGCCATGGTTGACCAGGTGCCGCCATGGCAATGGCCGCGCGGGTTGCAATGCTGGGCCCCCACGCGAAAGCCGAGATCGACCAGCCCGTTGTCGGCCGGCCGCAGATAGAGCGGGGCAAAGGCGCGCGTCACCTCGTCCATATCGTTCAGCAGGCGGAAGCCGGGGGGCGGGGCGGGCAGGGGCTTGTGCATGCGTGTGGTCCTCGGGTGAACGGGGGCGAGCGGGGGCATCTTCGGGCGGTTGTGCCTGCCGCGCGCGGGCCGGGCGGGGCAAGCGCTGCGGGCAGGGATCACATGGCCGATACCATGGTGGGCCGGGCGGCGCGCGCTCGCAAGGGGGCACGCCGGCGCGTATTCACAGGCGCCAGGCAAGAGAGGAACAGGCCCGCATGAAATGGCTGAAATCGACCGAGACCATCCGCTTCGAGGTGGCAGACAATGTGGCGCGCATCACGCTGAACCGGCCCGACAAGCGCAATGCCCTGTCTGGCCTGATGCTGCGCGAATTGCACCAGGCGCTGCTGGAGGCGGACGATAGGCGCGATGCCAATGTCATTCTGCTGGCCGGCGAGGGCCGCGATTTCTGCGCCGGCTACGACCTTGCCGACAGCTATGGCGGCAAGGCGGAGGCCGCGGCCGATTACGACCCCGCCGCCTATCGCAGCCGCGCCGCCACGCTGGACGATGACATTTGGCATCTGGAGCGCCAGCAGGATCTGACGCTGGTGATGCTGGACCTGCACAAGCCGGTCATCGCCCAGCTGCAGGGCAATTGCCTGGCTGGCGGCACCGATCTGGCCTTTTCCTGCGATATCGTGCTGGCGGCAGACGAGGCGCGGATCGGCTTTCCCGCGGCCCGGGCCAATGGCACGCCGCCCACCAACCTGTGGTTCTATCATTGCGGGCCGCAATGGGCCAAGCGCATGCTGTTCACCGGCGACACGATCAGCGGGCTCGATGCCGCGCGCATCGGCCTGGTGCTGGAGGCCTATCCGGCCGGGGAACTGGCCGCGCGCGCGATGGAGCTGGCCTGCCGCATCGGCGCGGTCGATGCCGAGATCCTGGCGACGCACCGGCGGGTGGTGAACATGCAGATGGAGCTGGCCGGCG
>DATMUT010000593.1:0-3234 GCA_035563755.1 Novosphingobium sp. | reverse complement strand
CCGCCGCTGGTGATCGACGACTCGCACATCGACGAGTTCATGGAAAAGCTGTCGGCTGGTGTTGCCAGCTATGCCGCGCTGGAGAAGGTGGGATGAGCCGGCATTTCCTGAATCTGGCCGACGCCGGCGGCGATGCCGTTGCCGGAATGCTGGCTGAGGCGCTTGATCGCAAGCGGGCGCGCGCTGGCTGGACCAAGGGGCGCGTCGATGCCGATGCGCCGCTGGCCGGCCACGTGCTGGCGATGATTTTCGAGAAGAATTCGACCCGCACGCGTGTCTCGTTTGACATGGCCATGCGCCAGCTGGGCGGCAGCGCGATCGTGATGGATGCTGGCGGCACGCAGTTGGGCCGCGGCGAGACGATTGCCGATACGGCCCGTGTGCTCAGCCGCATGGTCGATGCGATCATGATCCGCACAAACGATCACGCCAAGATCGAGGAACTGGCCCATTACGCCACCGTTCCGGTTATCAACGGGCTGACCGATGCATCGCATCCCTGCCAGATCATGGCCGATCTGCTGACCCTGATCGAGCGGGGTGTGGCCCTGCCCGGAATGGAGATGGCGTGGCTGGGCGATGGCAACAATGTGCTGCATTCGCTGATCGAGGCGGCGGGGTTGCTCAAGTTCAACATCCGCGTGGGTGGCCCGGCCGGCTATGAGCCGGACATGCGCTTTGTTGAGCAGGCCCGCGCGGCCGGCGCGAAGATCACCTTTACGCAGGACGCGCGTGAAGCCGCTGCCGGCGCGCAGGTGGTGGTGACCGACACGTGGGTTTCGATGGGGCAGCCCGGCGGTGACGCTGTTGTAGCCGCAATGGAGCCGTATCAGGTGAATGCCGGGGTGATGGCAGTGGCTGCCCCCGAGGCGCTATTCCTGCATTGCCTGCCAGCACACCGCGGCGAAGAAGTCACGGATGAGGTGATCGATTCGGCCCAGTCGGTTGTCTGGGATGAGGCCGAAAACCGCATTCACGCCCAAAAGGCAGTGTTGCGCTGGGCATTCGGGCAGATCTGAGCGTGAGCGAGGAAATGCCGAAAATGGCCGAAGGGCTGGACCGTGTCCTGTCCTTCACCATTCCCGAGCGTGATGTGCGCGGCCGCGCTGTACGGCTGGGGCCGGTGCTCGATCAGGTGCTGTCGGCGCACGCCTATCCTCACACGATCCGTCGGCTGCTTGCCGAGGCGCTGGTGCTTTCGGCGCTGATGGGTGCCTTGCTGAAGGATGACGGCAGCCAATTGACCATGCAGGTCCAGACCGAGACCGGTGTGGTCGATCTGCTGGCCTGTGATTACCGAAATGGCGAGCTGCGCGGATATGTGCGTTTCGATAACGCGCGTTTTGATGCCGTAGCGGCCAGTGCGCAGCTGTGCGACCTGTTTGGCGATGGCTATCTTGCGATCACCTTCGATCTGGCCGCTAGCGGGCAGCGCTATCAGGGTATCGTTCCGCTCGAGGGTGAGAGCCTGGCGGAAGCCTGTCAGGCCTATTTCATCCAGTCCGAGCAGGTGCCCACGTTAATCCGCGTGAGCTTTGCCGAGCACGATGGCCACTGCATTGCCGGTGGCCTGCTTCTGCAGCATCTGCCCGAAGGCGAGGAGGGGCGTGAACGCCTTCACGCCCAGATGGACCACCCGCATTGGGAGCATGTGGCGGTGCTGGCCTCGACGACCAAGGCAAGCGAGCTTGGCGATGCAGCGCTGCCGCTTGAAGACCTCATCTGGCGTCTCTTTCACGAAGAGGCCGAGGTCCGTGTGTCGCATGGCGAAAAGCTCACCCGTGGCTGCCGCTGCTCGTCGGACTATTACCGTTCGATCCTTTCGCGCTTTTCTGCCGAAGATCTCGGGGAAATGCGCGACGATGATGGCATCATCGCGGTGGATTGCGCCTTCTGCTCGCGGGTATTCCCGATCGATCTATGATTGATGCAGGCGGCGGCCAGACTTGCCGCCGCCCGCGCATGGCCATAGAACTGGCGCATGAACGCAAATGCACAAGATGAACGGCCCAAGGCCGTGGTACTGCTGTCGGGCGGGCTGGATTCGATGGTTGTGGCAGGACTTGCCCGAGAGGCCGGCTACCGTCTGTTTGCCCTGACCATCGATTATAATCAGCGTCACGCTCGCGAACTGCAATCGGCCGGCGTCGTGGCGGCCCATCTGGGCGCCGAGCGGCATGTGACGCTCCCGCTCGATCTTCGCCAGTTTGGCGGATCGGCGCTTACGGACGACATCGATGTGCCCAAAACCGGCGTGGGAGAGGACATCCCCGTCACTTATGTGCCGGCGCGCAACCTTGTATTTTTGTCGTTGACGCTCGCCTGGGCAGAGGCGGTGGGCGCACGCGACATCTTTATTGGCGTCAATGCGCTCGACTATTCCGGCTATCCTGACTGCCGGCCTGAATTCATCAGTGCCTTTCAGGATGTGGCTCGCCTGGCGACAAAGGTCGGGGCAGAGGGGGACGATTTCAAAATTCACGCCCCGCTGCAGTTTCTGGGCAAGGCGGACATCGCCCGCGAAGCCCACAGGCTGAACCTGGATCCGGGCATGAGCTGGTCGTGCTACGATCCGCAGCCTGATGGTCGAGCTTGCGGCCTGTGCGATTCATGCAGATTGCGTTTGGCCGGTTTTGCCGATGCAGGTCTGGAAGACACGCTGCCCTACGCAAATCGCTGAAAGTACGAAAATCGGTAAAGGGCGGGGGGCAAAAACCTCTCGCCCTTTTTCTGTGTCTTGAACCAATTTTTGGCTTTACCGCGCACAGAAAAAGGGGCCGGGAAAACCCGACCCCTCTTCCTTCGCCTTGCGGCAGGCTGGGCTTAGTTGCCCGAACCCGGACCGTAGGTGATTTCCACGCGACGGTTCTGCAGTTCGCGCACGCCATCGGCGGTCGGAACGCGCGGGTTGGCCTCACCGAATGCCTGGCTCGAGATGGTCGAGTCGGCAATGCCATGCGAGGTCAGGTACGCACGGACCGAGGCGTTACGGCGAGCCGACAGGCCAAGGTTGTACTTGGGCGTGCCCGAGCGGTCGGTGTAACCGGCCAGCATGATCGGAACGGTGCCGCAGTTGCCGTAAGCGCGCACGGCGCTGTCGAGGATCGCCGAGGCCTCGGGCGTGATGTCCGACTTATCCCAGTCGAAGAACACGATGTACGGACCCTTCTCGCACACCGGCGGAGGCGGCGGCGGAGGCGGGGGAGGCGGCGGCGGCGGCGGCGGCGGGGGGGG
>DATMUT010000592.1:0-3168 GCA_035563755.1 Novosphingobium sp. | reverse complement strand
GGCCCACCGCGTGACCCACACCGCCGACCCTACGGTCTGGCTCGCCATTCACATCGGCGAGCCATGAGCGCGGTCAGATCTTGACCTTGAACTGCACGCCAAAGGTGCGCAGATCGGGCAGACCCAGCTGGATGGCCGAGTAAGAGCTGTAATACTGCGTGTACGAGGCAATCGAGTAATTGTCGTTGGCGCTGACGGGCGTGTGGTTGTTGAAGATGTTGTTCATGAACAGGCTGGCCGAATAGCGCCCCATCGTGCCACCCAGCCGAGCATTGAACAGGTGCAGGTCGCGCGTGCGGCTGACATTGGCCTGATCGGTCCATACGCCCGACTTGAAGTTCCAGTCGCCGCGCAGGAACCAGGTGGCATTGGCCATGCCCTTCACATCGCCGCCAAAGGTCACACCCACATTGGCCGAATACTTCGACGTATTGGGCATTTCCTTGCCGTAGAAGCTGGTAATGCCATAAAGCGAGGTGAGCGCGCCGTTGAAGTAGCTGATGATGCGGCTCTGGTTATAGGCGCCGGCCGCCTCGATCGTGATCAGATCATTGACCTTGTAGGTGGTGTCGAGCTCGGCGCCATACATGTCGACCGCGCCGGTGTTGGTATAGCCGGTATAGAGCGAGACGGCACCGTCCACATAGGCGGTCAACTGCTGGGCATTCACCTGATCGGTCCACTGCGCATAATACAGCGCGCCCGAATAGCGCAGCCGCCCGTTCAGCAGCTTGCCCTTGGCGCCGATCTCATAGTTCGTCACCTTTTCGGGGCGGGCATAAAGCTGCACGCCCGCTGCCTGCGCGGCAGCCTGCACCGCTGCCGACTGGGTAATGACCGAGCTGTTGAACGTCGAGGGGTTCACGCCCTTGGCATAGGAGGCATAGACCATCAGCTGCGGGCTGAACTGGTAGTTGACGATGAAGCGCGGCACGAAATTGTTGAAGCTTTGCTGGCCCAGCAGCGCGCCCGGCGCATAATAGCCCGTCGCCAGATAGCCGCCTGCGGTGCTGACCGTCAGGCCGCTGTTGCCCTCGTAAGAGGCGATGGTATCGATCTGGTAGCGCCCCTCGGCGCTGATCGAGAGCCTGGGCGTGACATCATAGGTCGCGCCAAAGAAGGCGCCGAAGGTGCGCGTCGCGCTCACGCCGCCAGGGGTGTAGGACACGGACGAAACCGAGCCGATGGCCTGCTGGCTTTGCGCCGACAGGTAGCTCACGCCCACCACGCCATGCAGCTTGCCGTAATTGTAGTTGATGCGCCCCTCGGTCGACCAGTCGCGGTTCTTGTCGTCGACCACATAGGGCCAGTCGAAGGCAGAGTCGAAACCGTCGAGGTCGATGAGGTTGGACCATGTCTCGTGGTTGTAGCCGGCCAGGATCTCGGCGCTGATGTGCGGGCTGAACGTGTAGTCGATCACGCCGTGGGCATGCTGCGAATGGCGCAGCAGGCCATAATGCTGCACCTCGTCGCTGTCCTTGAGCAGGGTGCGCGTGGCGGCCAGATTGCTGCGCAGCGTCGAGCTGATCGTCGTGTTCGAGCTGACGCCATTGGCGTAGTTGGGCAGCGTGCCGCAAATCCACGGATTGCCGTTGACCGTGCAATTGGCCTGGCTGGTCAGCGTGCTGCCATTGGCCGCCGTCACGTTATAGCCCAGCAGGCGCGTCTGGGCCGAGGCGCCATCCTCGTCGGTGCCCATCATGCCAAACAGCTTGATGGTCAGCTTGTCGGTGGGCTTGGCCACGATATAGGCGGTGTAGTTGTGGCTCGACTGGTCGCCCAGCGTGCTGCCATCGGTGTTGCGATAAGAGCCGTCCTTGGTCCAGCTCGAGGCGGTCAGGCGGAAGGTGATCTTCTTGTCGAGAATGCCGCCCTCGACCGCGGCCTTGAAGCTGCGGTTGGCGTGGTTGCCCAGCATCACCTCGCCCTCGCCGCCCCATTCGCCGCTGGGCGTCTTGTTGGTCACGTTGATGGCGCCGGCAAAGGTGTTGCGGCCAAAATAGGCGCTTTGCGGGCCTTTCAGAATATCGACCTGCGCCGGATCGCTGATGGCGGTCAGCATCGAGGGCGAGGCGACGGGCACGCCGTCGATGAACATCGAGGTGGTGGTGGCCAGCGTTGTGACCGGCGTGAACCCGCGCAGGATCAACTGCTGGAACGACCGGTCGGCATGGCCCGAGGAGTTGTTGTTGACGTTGATGCCTGGGGCGGCTGCCACCACATCGGTGATGGTCTGCGCGCCGCGCGCCTCAAGCTGAGCCGCCGTCATGGCCGAAACGGTGACCGGCACTTTGAGAATATCCTCGCTGCGTTTGCGGGCAGTAACTGTAATCGCGCCATCCTCGCCCGGCGCTGCGGGGGCAACTTCGGCCGCATGAGCGCCAGTGCCGGACACAACAAGACTTCCCAATGCCAAGGCGGATACCGAAACAAGTCCGGTCAATTTACGCAGCTTCATAGCGCATATCCCTCAAATTATATTGCACTTAAAAACGCGCAATTTTGATATACGCACCTTCTACGCACGCCGCCCGCATGCGAACTCACATATCCATCAAAACGACAACGCACCTCATGATGCGCCATGACTTGCGATTTGCACATGACACAAGAATATTGACCGCTGATCGGATTGATACAATTGTCGCTGCGACACATATTTCATAATAATATCGTAGTTATTTCATTTCATTTCACAAAACCCGCCCAAATCCACCCACCAGCCTCTACAGGCGCCAAACCGCAACATCGCCCGCATGCCCCGCAATATTGCGGGCCGTGGCGCCGGGGCACAGGACTGTGCTAGGCAGCCGGCGCCAGGCGCGCATAACAACAATCGGGGCAGCCCATTCCCCGGCAAAGCGCCCCCAGAGGAGAGACAATGCCGGCCAACCATCTGTTTTCGCCAAAAACCCTGTTCGACCGGCGGATGATGCTGGCCGCAGCCGGGCATGCCGGGGCCGCCTTGGCCGCCACGCTCGCCCTGCCGGCCAAGGCCGCCATGGCCGCCATCGCCCCGCGCCAGCGCATCATCATCGACAACGACCTGAGCGGCGACCCCGATGGCCTGTTCCAGCTGGCCCATCATCTGGCCTCCCCCTCGGTCGATGTCGCGCTCATCGTCGGCTCGCATCTGCACGATCACGAGCCCTTCGATCCTTCGGCGCA
>DATMUT010000591.1:0-2823 GCA_035563755.1 Novosphingobium sp. | reverse complement strand
GCGGGATTACGTTGTTTTTGCCTTGCCCGATGGGCGGCGGCGGACTGTACGCCGATCATCGGCGAGTCTCGATGCGGCCGCAAGGGGGGATGCCACCGCACATTCCTCCAGCTTGCCAAGGATCTCGGTGCAAACCCTCGTCCCATTGGCGCGGCATTTAACAACGAAGTTCACCTCTGCGAAAGCGGAGGTGATTCGCGATGACCAAGCACTCTCTTCCCATCCAACTGAGTGCGTTGCGTTCACAAAGAGTTTTGCAGGTGCAGACGGCTGCTCCGCCTCTCTGGCCTGCCCTGCCAGTCCCGGTTCAGGTCCAGCTCGCCAAGCAGATGGTGCAGCTGCTACGCCGCATGACGCCCGAGCATCCCGTTCCAATCAGGGAGGGGAGCCATGCTGACTGCGGCGAAGACAAATGAGGAGCCGATCACAACCGCGCACCGGGCCAAGCTCGCCTATGTCTATATCCGGCAGTCGACGGCGGGGCAGGTCCGTCAGCACCAGGAGAGTACGCAACTCCAATACCGCCTCGTCAGCCGGGCCGTGACGCTCGGCTGGCCCCGCGACAGAATCGAGGTGATCGACGACGATCTTGGCAAGTCGGGCGCTTCCAGCGACGCACGCTACGGCTTTCAACGCCTGATCGCCGAGATCGGGCTGAGCAAAGCCGGTCTGGTGCTGAGCTTCGATGCCTCCCGGCTTGCGCGCAACAATCGCGATTGGCATCAGCTTCTGGAGCTGTGCTCTCTCTTCGGGGTGCTCATCGCCGATGGCGAAAGGCTCTACGATCCGCGCGCGTACCATGATCGCTTGCTGCTGGGCTTGTCCGGGATCATGAGCGAAGCTGAGCTCCATCAGATTCAAGTGCGGCTGCATCAGGGCGAGCGGCAGAAGGCCGCTCGCGGCGAGCTGCGCTTACCTTTGCCCGCGGGGTTTGCCCATGGCCCTTGCGGCGACGTCATCCTCAATCCGGATGAGGAAGTCCAGGCCCGGTTGCGTCTGGTTTTTAGTCTGTTTCAGCAGCTTCTGAGTGCCCATGCCGTCCGGCGTGCGCTGTTGTGCGCAGGCTTGCCCCTCCCACTCCGGCCGCTTATCGGGCCAGCGCCGCATCAGGTTGTTTGGCGTGACGCCACGACTTCGAGGGTCCTCCAAATTCTCAAGAACCCAGCTTATGCTGGGGCGTATGTTTACGGAAGACGCCAGCAAGACCCCTGCCGCCGGAGGCCTGGCGCTGGGCGGGCCTCAACGGTGGCCGTCCCGATCGAGCGCTGGGCGGTTTGTCTCCGGGATGCCTTCACGGGCTATATCAGCTGGGAGGAGTTCGTGGCCAACCGGAAACGCCTGAGCGACAACCTCTCTCATTATGAAGCGGGCCGCCGCGGCGTAGCGCGCAAAGGCCAGGCTCTCTTGCAGGGCCTTGTGGTGTGCGGGCGCTGCGGACGGCGCATGGGCCTGCGTTATTCGGGGCCGGACGCGAACTATCCCGTCTATATCTGCACCGCCGATCGCAATCAATCGGGGTGTCCGCGCTGCCAGGAGGTCAGGGCATTGCCGGTAGACGCCGAGGTCGCGCGCTTGGTACTCGAAGCGCTTGAGCCCGACCGGATCGCCATCGCCATCGCGGCCCTCGGCCAGGTTGAGGAAGACGCCCGCCAACTCGAGAGGCAATGGTCGCTGAAAAAGGAACGCGCGCGCTACGAAGCCGAACGGGCGCGCCGGCAATATGACGCCGTCGATCCCGACAATCGCCTGGTGGCGCGCTCCCTCGAGCGGCAATGGGAGGAAAAGCTGCGGGCGGTCGAAGCAACCGAACAAGCCTACCAAGGCTGGCGTTCCCAGCAGATCTCAACGTTGAGCGACGCCGATCGCGAGGCGCTCTTGGCGATGGGTAAGGAGCTCCCGAAAGTCTGGAACGCTGCCACAACCGAGGCCGCGGATCGAAAGCAAATCCTGCGCTTCCTCGTCCGGGAGGTGATCCTGGATCAAAAGCGTGAGCCGGGACAGGTCGTCATGAGAATCGGCTGGGCAACTGGTGCGCTGAGCGAGCACAGGCTCAGGCGCAATGTGCAGGCCTATGACGGCTACGCCCAGTTGCCCGATCTCGAACGGCGTATCCGCGAGCTTAATGCCGGGCAGAAATTGGATGCCGAGATCGCCGGCATCCTCAATCAGGAAGGGTTCATTTCCGCTCGCGGGCTGCCATTTAGCAGCGATCTTGTGCACATGCTTCGCCACCGCTGGGCCATCCCAACCGTCAAAATCAACGGGAAAGACTGCAATCCACCGCGATGGTCCGGCGGCGCATACTCCGTCCAAGGCGCAGCCGCCGTCCTTGGCGTCACCGCGCAGACGGTTTTCAAATGGATCGGCAGAGGAAGGCTGAAGGGCCGTCAATTGAAGAAGGGCATGCCATGGCAAATCGAGCTCGAGGACGAGCAGGTCGAAGCACTGAAAGCGATGATCCAACGCAAGAGCCTGCCGCGAAAGAGGGCGTCATGAAAAACTCGGCTCGCCGATGGTGGCGTGCCAGCTCTCCACCGGGAGTTGGCTGGCCAGGATGATGGAGCCGCGATCGTGCCGGTCGTCGACGATCTCCATGAGGTCCCGGCGCTGGGCGGCAGTCAGGTCGATCATGGCCCAGTCGTCCAGGATCAACACGTTGACCTTGGTCACCTTGCGCATCAGACGGCCCACCCCGTTGCCGAGCCGCGCGACAGCAAAGTCGTCAAGCAGGCGCGACAGGCGCGTGTAGAGCACGCTGTAGCCCTCGCGGGCGGCCTGATTGCCCAGAGCACAGCTGAGCCAGCTCTTTCCGGTGCCGGTTTT
>DATMUT010000590.1:0-7462 GCA_035563755.1 Novosphingobium sp. | reverse complement strand
GCGGCCGAGAGCATCGGGTTGTTGCAGTTGATCGTGAGTGTATTGCCAAAGTCGCCCGAGGGGGCGATCTGCGCCACCGTCTGGTCATCCATGAACATGAATTCCAGATAGGGGTGGATCGCGCTGTTCACCTCGTAATCGGCAAAAAGGCCGGCGGTGTAGCGCTGATCGGGGCGCTGGAAATAGTTGGTGGGCGCGAAGTTGTAGCGCGAGGGGGCATTGACGGTCGAGATCGTGCCATTGCCCAGCGTGCCGAACGTCGAGGAGGTGACGCCAGCGCCGGCCGGGAAGAACAGCGCATTGCCATTGGCCGAGGTGGCCGAACCGCCGCACTGCAGGGCCGTGGCCGACTTGTTCTGGATGGTGCAGCCCGAGAAATCGCGCGACTTCTGCGTGACGGCGTTCTGCTTGCGATAGCCGAAATAGGCCATCAGGTGGCCGTCGCCATCGGCAAACTTGGTGCCGAACGAGATGGTGGCGTCCACGCTGTTGCCATCGAGGCGGTTGCCCTGCGGGTAGTCATAGCCCGACAGGCCCGAGGCGGTGCGCGCGTTCATCAGGCTCTGCACCATGCCCGAGCCGTTGTTGTGCTGGTACATGCCATCGTTGACGTCGACGCGGAAACCGGTGAAATCCTTGTCGATCACGAAGTTGACCACGCCCGCCACGGCGTCGGCGCCATAGGTGGCCGAGGCGCCGCCCGTCATCACGTCGATGCGCTTGACCAGCGAGGCGGGGATGAAGTTGATGTCGGCGGCCGAGCTGCCCGGATCGCCCGGCATCAGGCGGCGGCCGTTGACCAGCACCAGCGTGCGCTTGGACCCCAGGTTGCGCAGGTTGACTTCGGCCGTGCCGGTTGCGCCGTTCGACAGCGCCGAGGACTGCGCCGCAAACACCTGCGGCAGCTGGTTGAGGATGTCCTCAACGCGGCTGGTGCCCGCCATCTTGATGTCCATGTTGCTGATCGCGGTGATCGGCGCGGCAGACTTCAGGTTGGGGTTGCTGATGCGCGTGCCCGTCACGACGATGGTCTGTGCGGGCTCTTCGGTCGGGGCCAGGGTGCTGGGAGCCGGGCCGTCGGTGATGCTGGGCGCGGGCGCAGCAGTCTGGGCAAGGGCGGCGTTCGACAGCAGGGCCACGCTCAGCACGAGCGGAGCAGCCCCTGCCCGCAAGGCAGTGGTTACACTCAGTTTCATCATAAACCCCTGTGGTGATCGGAGGCGGCGACCCGCTGGCCCGATTCCTGTGTTCTCAAGCGTCTCTCATGCCTGGCGCGTATCGCTTGCGCGCCCTTTCGGGGCATCGCGTTTACGGCTGGCGGCATTCGAGCGATGGGGCCTTTAACCAGAGGGTGGGGGTGGAGGCCAATATGCTGACATACATGTTAGTAAAATATTGCTGCATTGTTGCAAGTTGGTCACATCCATGACACACCTGAAACCGCGCTATTCCGCGCATCACCCCGTTCTGTTTTCTGAAAGATTTCAGCCGCGCCAGCCTTCGCGCACGAAAATTGCACAAACAGGCACATGTCGAGGCAATTTCATTTCGCGCCCCGCGCGGCACAATCAAGAATATGTATGGACCAATATGGTTGATCCAGATCAACCGCCAGCCATACGCAAGACGCATGACAGCGCCCCACGCTCAGAGGCGCGAGTACAGATCGAATCAAAAAAGCGAATCGCGACTACGAACCAGTCGCCAGGTCAGCCCAACGGCGGCGCGAACAGGAGCGGGTCGAGTCGCGCCTCGCGCCAGCGCATGCCCCAGTGCAGATGCGGGCCGGTCGCCCGCCCGCTCATGCCCACAATCCCCAGCGGCGCCCCTTGCGCCACGCGGTCGCCCTCGCGCGCCAGCAGCGCCGAGGCGTGGAGAAAGGCGCTGACCAGCCCCATGCCATGATCGAGCATCAGCAGATGCCCCTCGAGCGTGAAGGGCTCCTGCGCGGCCAGCACCACCACGCCATCGGCCGGCGCGACATAGGTGGCACCGGCGCCGGCGGCGATGTCAGTGCCCGAATGATAGGAACCGGGCGTGCCGCGATAGACGCGCTGCGACCCGAACAGGCCCGAAATCCGCCCCTTTGCCGGCCAGATAAACGGCTGTCGCCAGCCATCGGCCTGCTCGCCCCGGCTGCGCGCGGCGTTGATGCGTGCCACTTCGGCCGCGCGGATGCGGGCGAATTCGGCGTCCGGCATGGCGGGCGGGTGGAACGGCGCGTCGACATTCTCGACATGCCAGGCGCGCGGCGCAATCGTTAGCGGCAGGTCGAAACGCCCCTCGCCGGCCGGGCCGACGGCGCTCAGGGCCGCACTGGCCGGCGCATCGCGGTCGAATGCCACAAAAAAACTGCCCTGCGCCAGCGGCACCGGCGCCCCGTCGAGCATGACCTGCCAGCCCGGCGCCACATCACCGCGCGCCCAGCCGCCCTGCGTCAGCCGGCTGACCGGATCGATCCGCACAGGCGTCTGCGCGGCCAGCACGCGCCCGCCCGCAGCCATCGCAACCAGCCCCCCGCCAATGGCCCCCAGCGCGCCCCGCCGGGATGCGATCACTGTTCGAGCAGCCGCTTCGTCGCGATTTCGGGCGAGGCATAGGCTTCCTGCCGCTCCACGCTCCAGTAGCGCAGCACATCAAGCGGGATCTTCTCGCCCGACACCGCGCACAGCACGTAATTGCCCCGGCTGATCATCGAAAAGCCGTTGGGTTCATAGCGCAGCAGGGCGAGGCGGTCACCGGAGTTCATAAGCATGACGTCACTCTAGCAGATCGCTCTTAGCCAAACAAATCGTCCTGACGCGGCGGCTCGGCGGCCCGGCGCGCAGGCGTGCGCGACGGGCGCGGCGCGGGTGCCCCATCGCCTGCGGGCATATCGCCACTCGGCACCGCGGCCAGATTGCCATCGCGGAAATGCAGCAGCAGTGCCGCCTCGCCCGCCGCCGCATCGCGGCTGACCAGCGTGCGCCCATCGGCCGAGGTCACCCGCACATAGCCGCGCGCCAGCACATTGTCGGGATTGAGCGAGGCCATCACCCGCGCGCTGGCCGCCAGATGCCGCCGCGCCTCGACCAGACGCTGGTTCAGCAAGGCAGGCGCCAGACGCTGCGCCGCCAACCGGTCGCGCGCGCGATCCAGCCGGGCCGAAAGCAAGGGCAGCGACAAACGCCCCGCCACCCGGTTCAACTGCATGCCCGCCACCTGCGCACGCTGGCCCAATGCGCGGTGCAGCCGGTCGCTCGCCTCGTCCAGCGCCTGAGCAGGGGCGGCGATCAGCTCTTGCGGGCCGGGCAGATGGCGCGCCCGCGCCTCGAGCCGCTCGCGGCCCAGCATCACCGGGCGCATCACCGCGCGGCGCTGGCGCAGGGCCAGCTCGGCAATCTGGTCGATCAGGTCCTCGCGCACGGGCACGGCCATTTCGGCAGCGGCGGTCGGGGTGGGCGCGCGAATATCGGCCACGAAATCGGCCAGCGTGGTGTCAGTCTCGTGGCCCACGGCGCTGATGACGGGGATGGCGCAATCGGCGATGGCGCGCACCACCACTTCCTCGTTGAACGCCCACAGGTCCTCGATCGAGCCGCCGCCGCGCCCGACGATCAGCAGGTCGGGCCGGGGAATCTCGCCATCGGGGGCCAGCGCTGAAAAACCGCGCACCGCCGCTGCCACCTGCTCGGCCGCGCCCTGCCCCTGCACCAGCACCGGCCACAGGATCACCCGGCTGGGGAAACGGTCGGCCAGGCGGTGCAGGATATCGCGGATGACCGCGCCTGTGGGGCTGGTCACCACGCCGATCACGCGGGGCAGATAGGGCAGGCGGCGCTTGCGGGCCGGATCGAATAGGCCCTCGGCCTCGAACCGCGCTTTGTTGCGCGCCAGCAGCGCCAGCAGCGCGCCCTCGCCGGCAATCTCCATCCGCTCGATCACGATCTGATAGTTCGAGCGGCCCGGATAGGTCGTCAACTTGCCGGTGGCGATCACCTCGATGCCGTCCTCGGGGCGGAACGGCAGGCGGGCGACGCTGCCCTTCCACATCACGCCATCAAGCCGCGCGCCCTCGTCCTTAAGCGAGAGATACAGATGGCCCGAGGCCGCGCGCTTTACCCCCGACAGCTCGCCGCGCACACGCACAAACCCGAAGCGATCCTCGACCGTGCGCTTCAAAAGGGCAGAAATCTCGCTGATCGAGAGGGGCGCGGCATTGTCGCCGGGCGATTCGCTCGCTACCAGCCCGGACATATCGGCATCATCGGGACGGAAAGAGGCGACCATGAATATCCTTCTGCTGGGTTCGGGCGGGCGCGAACATGCTCTGGCGTGGAAGCTGGCGCAATCCTCGCTGCTCTCTGGCGGCGGCAGGCTGTTTGCCGCGCCGGGCAATCCGGGCATTGCCGAGCACGCGCAATGCGTCAAGCTGGACGTTGCCGATCATGATGCCGTCATCGCCTTCTGCAACGAGCATGTCATCGGCCTGGTCGTGGTCGGCCCCGAGGCACCGCTGGTCGATGGGCTGGGCGATTCGCTGCGCGGGGCGGGCGTGCCGGTGTTCGGCCCCTCGCAGGCCGCCGCCCAGCTCGAAGGGTCCAAGGGCTTTACCAAGGACCTGTGCACCCGCGCCAACATTCCCACCGCCGGCTATGCCCGCGTAAAGTCGCAGGACGAGGCCATGGCAACGCTGGCCCGCTTTGGCGCGCCCGTCGTCATCAAGGCCGATGGCCTGGCCGCCGGCAAGGGCGTGACCGTGGCCATGTCCATGGAAGAGGCCGAAGAGGCGGTGAGCGACATCTTTGCCGGCCGCTTTGGCGAGGCTGGCGCCGAGGCGGTGATCGAGGAATTCATGGAAGGCGAGGAGGCCAGCTTCTTTGCCCTGACCGATGGCGCCACCATCATGGCCTTTGCCAGCGCGCAGGACCACAAGCGCGTGGGCGATGGCGACACCGGCCCCAACACCGGCGGCATGGGCGCCTATTCGCCCGCCCCGGTGCTGACCGGCGACCTTGAGGCGGCGGTGATGACGCGCATCATCGCCCCCACGGTCAAGACGCTGGCCGACGAGGGGATGCCCTATTCGGGCGTGCTGTTTGCCGGGCTGATGCTGACCGACGAGGGTCCCAAGCTGATCGAGTACAACGCCCGCTTTGGCGACCCGGAATGCCAGGTGATGATGAGCCGCCTGCAGTCGGATCTGGGCGAGCTGCTGCTGGCCTGTGCCGAAAACCGTCTGGCCGCGATGCAGCCCCCGCATTTCTCGCCCGATACTGCGCTGACTGTGGTGATGGCCGGACAGGGCTATCCCGGCACGCCCAAAACGGGCGGCGCGATTGCCGGCATTGCCCAGGCCGAAGCCGGCAGCGGTAGCCCCAAGGTGTTCCACGCCGGCACGGCCCTGGCCGATGGCCAGCTGGTCGCCAACGGTGGCCGCGTGCTCAACGTGACCGCGCGCGGGGCCAATGTGACGCAGGCACAGGCCGCCGCCTATGCCGCGATCGACGCGATCGACGCGCCCGAACTGTTCTGCCGCCGCGATATTGGCTGGCGCGAAGTGGCGCGCGAGGCGCAAGGGTAACCCCCCGCGCCTCGCATCACCTCAAGCCTCAGGCATAGACCGAAACGGTCGTGCCATTGCCCATGGGGCCGGCAGGCGGCGTGCCGTCATTGTCGCCATCGGCATCGCCGCCGGCCTTCACGCCGGTGGCCATGGCCTGCGCGGCGGCTGCCACGGCATGCTGCGCGCTGGTGGCCGACTGCACAGCCGGGGCCGACTGGGTTCCCGATACACTCATGCTCATGATACACTCTCCTTCGGGGTAAAGCCTTTAAACATGCAGGCTGATGGTAGGGTTGGTCGGGTCGCGCGGAGGGGTGGGCGACACGTCCTGCACCTCGCCAATGGCATGGGGCACGGGCGCGCCAATCGCGCTGGCCTTGGTCACCGGGGGCGACACTGGCGTTGCTGCGTACTGGGTGTTTGCGGCCTTGCTCCAGTTCGCCAGCGGCGAGACGGGTGACACTCCGGCAGACATTGTGATCTCCTTCTCCTGTATGCCGCCGCCTGCCCTGCCTGAACGGCGCGCGTACGACAGAACGGAAAAAGGCCGGCCCCGTTAAGGACCGGCCTGTGATTTTCTGGCCTGGCGCGCCCATCAGGCGCCCCGATAAGGCGGATCAGGGCAGCGTGGCGCCCACCAGTGCCTTCAGATCGGCCTCGGGCCGGGCGCCATAGTGGCTGATGATCTCGGCCGCGCACACAGCGCCCATGCGCAGGCATTCGCCCAGCGGCCGCCCGCGCACATGGCCAAACAGGAAACCGGCGGCAAACAGGTCGCCAGCCCCCGTCGTGTCGACCACACGGGCCACAGGCTCGGCCGGCACATGGGCGTGTTCGCCGTTGCTGATGGCATGAGCGCCATTCTCGCTGCGGGTGACGACAACGGTGGGCACCTGCGCCGCCACATGAGCCAGCCCCGCCTCGAAGTCCTCGATGCCGGTCAGCGCGGCCAGCTCGTGCTCGTTGGCGAACAGGATGTCGATCTGCCCGTCGGCGATCAGCGCGCGGAAATCATCGCCATGGCGGGCAATGACAAAGCCGTCCGACAGGGTGAAGGCCACCTGGCGCCCGGCGTTGCGCGCGGCGGCAATGGCGCGGCGCATGGCCTTGCGCGGCTCTTCCGGGTCCCACAGATAGCCTTCGAGGTACAGCACGCGCGCGTTGGCAATGGCCGTTTCGTCCAGCGCCTCGGCGGGCAGGAACTGCGAGGCGCCAAGGAAGGTGTTCATCGTGCGCTGCCCGTCGGGGCTGACGAAGATGAGGCAGCGGGCCGTGGGCGGGTTGCCCTGGCGCACGGGGGTGGCAAAATCGATGCCGCCGGCGCGGATGTCGTGCGCGAACACTTCGCCCAGCTGGTCGTCGGCCACCTGGCCGATGAAGGCGCATTTGGCCCCCAGCGCGGCCAGCCCGGCCAGCGTGTTGGCCGCGCTGCCGCCCGAAATCTCGCGCGCGGGGCCCATGGCCTGATACAGCGCATGCGCCTGATCGGTGTCGATCAGCATCATGCCGCCGCGCGTCATGCCCAGTTCCTCGATTTTGCCATCGGCGCAGGGGGCCATCACATCGACAATCGCATTGCCGATGGCGATGACATCGGTGGTCGGCTCGGAAGAAGCATGGGACATGGAAAAACGCGGGCCTTTCGCAAGAGCGGCAAGAAATCTCGCCGCCTGCCTAGTCGAGCCCGCGCCAGCCGACAAGCCGGGCAAAGCCTGCCTTGCGGCCATAACGCCGCGCCGCAACCAGCGTTGACACAGCAGGCTGTCGGGGCGATCAGTCGCCCATGCGCCCTGCCCTTTTGCCGTTCCGCCTGCCTGCCCCCGCTTTTGTGGCGCTGCCTTTGCTGCTGGCGCTGGCGGCCTGTGGCGGCGAAACCGCGGCGCCGGTCAGCACCCCGCCGCCGGGCGCCGCGCACAA
>DATMUT010000589.1:0-3888 GCA_035563755.1 Novosphingobium sp. | reverse complement strand
CTGGCTGGCCACTTGGGCCAACAACGCATCGGCCTGCGCGTGCAAACCCACCTCGCCCGAGGGGAAGGTGATGACGATGCCGTTAGCCTCGACCGCGATCGGGAACTTGCCCTCCCAGTAGGCGGCCAGTTCCGCGATCATGCGCGGGGCATGAGTGGTGGCGACACGCGCCTGGCTGCGGCGAACGATGGGCGCGCTCATGCCGTGTGCCCGCCCAGCGTTTCGCCAAACCAGTCGGCGATATAGTCGCGGCCATAGGCCATGTTGTCGGCCCCCACATGCTCGACCCCGCCCTCGCGCGCGGTGAAGATCTTGAGCTCGCGGCGCGGCGAATTGACCAGCTGGTCGTAGCAGTCATGCGCGTAATCGACGCTGATCTGGCGGTCGCTGGCGCCATGCGTGACCAGGAAGGGCACCTTCCCCCCGCCCATATGGCCATTCAGGTTCATCGCTTCCGATTTGGCCAGGAACTCGTCCATGTCAGCCGCGCCAAAGGCCCACATCACATGCGCCCAGTAATGCGGCACGGGGTTCTCACCCTCGCGCTTCATGCGCTTGTCCTGCACCTCGCGCCAGTTGTGGTTGGCGCCCCAGCAGGCGCCGCTGGCAAAGCGCGGCTCGTAGGCCACGGCGCGCGGCGCGAAATGGCCGCCCAGCGAAATACCGGTCATGCCGATGCGCTTGGGGTCCACCTCGGGGCGGGCCTCCAGCCAGTCGACAGCCTTGCTGGCCCAGCTTTCGCTATGCGGGTCGACGGGCAGGTTCTGCAGGCGCAGCGCCTCGCCGCTGCCGGGCTGATCGACGCAAAGGGTCGAGATGCCGCGCCGGGCCAGCGCCTCGGGCAGGCGCGACCAGTAGAGCAGCTCCTTGCAGCTATCGAGACCGTTGCAATAGACCACCACCGGATGCGGCCCCTCACCCGCCGCGCGGGTGTAAAGCGCGGGCATGGTCGCGCCGGCGGGATAGGCATCTCCCAGAGGGATCTCGACCCGCTCGCGGTTGATGCGGCCCAGCTGCGTCGATTTCTCGAAGGTTGCCAGCGCCTTGGCATAGGTGTCCTTGCGGCCGGGGTGGCCGTGGCCCTGCATGCGCTCGGCGGTGATGAGATAGAGCGCGGCGCGCTCCAGCTTGTTCGACGCCGAAATGGCGCGCCCCTTGGCCTCATCCTCGGCGGCCAGCTCGATCAGCTTGTCGCCCATCGCCGCCCACTGCTTCATGAAGGCGGGCGTGCCAGCGTCCGCACCGCTCGCGGCTGCGTCCTTGATGGGCTGGCACATGTCGACGATCTCGCCGATCTGCGCGCCCGATTCCATCGCGATCGAAACCGACAGGTTCCAGATATAGTTCGGAAAATATTCGAAGAGGGCCATGGGGGGGGTACCGTCAGAAATAGGGGTGGGGATTAAGGGCGCCGGGGGCGATGGGCTGCAGCACATCCCAATGCTCCACGATCTTGCCGTGGCTCAGGCGATAGATGTCGGCCACCGTGCCGCCAGCGTTTGCCGGATCGGTGCGGCCGTGCAGGTGGATGACGGCCAGATCGCCGTCGACAACGATGCGCTTCACATCGAAATGCGCGCCCTTGCCCGAGAACTTGGGTTCCAGCGCGGCAATGGCCGCCTCGCGCCCGTCGAGGATGTTCGGATTGTGCTGGATGTAGTCGGGCGCCACATGGCGCTCGAAGGCGCCGCGCACATCGCGCAGGTCGTAAAAGCGATGCGCGAAATCGGCCATGATCGCCCGGTTGCGCGCGGTCAGCGTGGCATGACGGGCGGCCGCCGGGCGCGGGCTGGCCAGCGCCACACCCCCGCACAGCAGCCCCGCCACCAGCGCCCCGCCCAGCGCGCCCAAACGCAAGCTGCGGCCCATCAGGCGTCGACCGCCACGAACAGGCCCGGGTTCTCGTGCGGGTGCGGCATGGTCTGCGGGCCGCCAACGCCAATGCCCCACTGGTCCATCACCATCGGCGCGGGGGCATAGACCTTTGCCTCGCGCGTCTCGAAATCGACCGTTTCCAGCTCGGCGGTATATTCGGTCACGAAGCCGCCGGGGGTGACGAAATAGCTGAAAGTGTTGTCGCCCGCCGTGTGGCGACCCGGGCCCCAGCGGATGTCAAAACCCTTCTGCTTCAGGCGATGGCCGCCGCGCATCATGCCGTCCACGCCTTCCATGTCATAGGCGACATGGTTGAGGCAGGCCGGCCCCGGCAGGATGGCAAAGCGGTGATGCGCATTGTTGCAGCGCAGGAAGCACATGAAATCGCCCAGCCAGTCGGACACCTTGAAGCCCAGCACGTCGCAGAACCATTCGACCAGCGCCTTGTGGTTGGGGCTGTGCAGCACGATGTGGCTGATCTTGACGGGCACGCCTTCCCAGCGCTCGATGGAGCGGGTGGCGCCGCGGGCAACGCCGGCGCTGATCTCCATCTGCAACCCGTCGGGGCTGAAGAAGCGGAAGCCATAGCCGCCGCCCGGCGTGGTCAGCGCGCGCGGCTCCTGCACGATCTGGCCGCCGGCCGCCTTCACGCGCTCGCACAGCGCGTCGACGTCGGCGTTGGTTTCCGTGGCCAGCGCGATCACATCAACGCGGTTTTCCTCGGCCTTGCGCAGGCGCACCACATGGTGCTCATCGTGGCCCTGCGCCTTGAAACAGGCCGTGCCATCCTGGGTCGGCACAGGCTCGAGGCCCCACACATCGGTGTAATAGGCTGCTTCGGCGTCGATGTCGGCAACGCCATAGCCCACATAGCGGATCTCGGTCACTCGGCTCATTGGGGGTATCCTTTGAAAGTCAGATGGGCCGAAAGGCCTCAGATAGGCTGCGAAACCACCGCGAACATCTCGGCGGTCGCCTTGGCGTTATCGACGGGCGGGCCCTTGCCGATCTGGCCGTGGCAGATCTCCAGGCTCTTCTCGACGATGAAGCGGCAGCGCTCGAAACGGCGCTCGCGAAAGGCGGTGAAGGCTTCCTCGGGGGTGGCGGCGCGGGCGATTTCCTGGGCCAGCACGATGCTGTCCTCGATCGCCATGCCGGCCCCCTGCCCCAGATGCGGCGTGGTGGCATGCACCGCATCGCCAATCAGCACCACGCGGCCCGCATGCCATGGCCCGTGCAGCATCATCCCCTCGAGCGGGCGGTAGACGACGCCGGCATCATCGGTGATCTGCTCGGCCAGCTCGCGGATGGCAGGGGCCGTACCCGCCAGCTTCTCCCGCATTTTCGCGGCAAGCCCTGCGGTTTCGTAGCGCGGATTGCCCGGTTCGGGCGTGGTCGCGTACATGTACATCAGGTCCTGGCCGATGGGCACGAGGCCAACCCCGGTCGGGCCGTTATAGACCTGCAACGCATCCAGATCGGCCGGGCGCGGGAAGTTGTAGCGCCACACCGACTGGCCGGTAAACTGCGGCTTTTCGGCGTCGGGCAGGATGGCCGAGCGGGTTTGCGAATACACCCCGTCGGCGCCCACCACGATGTCGAAGCGCCCGCTGGTGCCATCCGAAAAGGCCACGTCAACGCCGTCGCCAGCGTCCGAGATGGTATTGGCCGTCACGCCCAGCCGGATCTGCGCGCCGGCCGCCTTGGCCGCATCGCCCAGCAGGCGGTGCAGTGCCGGCCGGCCGATGCCCATGTTGGCCGGCAGCCCCGGAGCGACCGGATGGCCGGGAATGCGCGCGACCTTCTGCCCGGCGGGGGTAAAGATCTCGACCGCATCGAAACCCACGCCCGCAGCCAGATAGCCTTCGAGCAGGCCCAACTCCTGCGCCGCACGCAGCACATTCGACTGCTGGATGATCCCCACGCCATAGACCGACCAGTTGGGATCGCGCTCGATGACGGTAACGGTGTGGCCATCGCGCCGCAGCGCCATCGCGCTGGTCAGCCCGCCAA
>DATMUT010000588.1:0-5606 GCA_035563755.1 Novosphingobium sp. | reverse complement strand
CTTCAGCCGCACGCCGCGCCGCAGCGCCTCGAGCGCGGCCGCGTCAGGCTCGCCCTCGACCTGTACAAGATAGGTCTTGGGCGCCTTGTAGCGCGGATCGGCGATGCGTGCTTGCAGGCGGCCATCGTCAGTCAGCAGCAGCAGCCCCTCGCTGTCGAGATCGAGCCGGCCGGCGGGATAGACGCCCGGCCGGTCGATATAGGCGGCAAGCGTTGGCCGGGGCGGGCCGGTGCGCTCGTCCGAGAACTGACACAGCACGCCATAGGGCTTGTTGAACAGGATCAGCGCCACGCCGGTTCAGTCCTGCTCCTCGAAGGCCAGGCTGCCCTGATCGATCAGCGTGGCCAGCAGGTCGAGCACCGCCCCGGAACCGGCCAGCGCCGGGTCAAGCGTCAGGCTGGGCTGCGCACAAAGTTGCTCGGCAACGGTTGCGGCATCACCTGCGCATTCGATCTGCTGCCCATCGACGAACAGCAACAGCCCGGCGTCCTGACGGATGAAGCCAAAGCGATGCGCGCGATTGCGCTCGAGCGGCGCGCCATCAGCCAGTTGAGCCTGCAACGCCTGCCGGTCGATGGCCTGCTCGGGGCGCCAGTCGGTCTCGGCATATTTGGGCAGGGTGTTGTAATGGCCGAACCAGCGCGCAAAAGCCTCGCGGTCGGCCAGAGCGTCGAGCACCATCTTGTGCAGACGCTCGATGGTTTCGCCGGTGATCTCGCCGGGGTGGGGCTGGGTGGCCAGATCGGGATCGGCATAGCGGTCATCCTCTGCCATGGCATCGGCCTGACGGGCGCACCATGCCTCGACCAGTTCGGCGCGCGAGGGGGCGCGAAAACCGATCGAATAGGTCATGCAATCGTCGCCCACTGCTATGCCGTCGTGGGCAAAACCGGGGGGCACATACAGGATGTCGCCGGGCTCGAGCACCCATTCCTCGAGGCTCTCGAACCCGGCCAGCAGGCGCAGGTCCTCGTGCGGGGCCAGCGGGGTTTGCGCGTCGCACAGCGGGCCAACGCGCCATTTGCGCCGTCCAAGGCCCTGGATCAGGAACACGTCATACTGGTCGTAATGCGGCCCCACGCCGCCGCCATCGGTGGCGTAGCTGACCATCACATCGTCGATGCGCCAGTCGGGCACGAAGCGGAATGGTTCGATAAGCGCTGCCACATCGGGCACGTAATGATCGACCGCCTGCACCAGCAGTGTCCAAGGCTCGGCGCCCAGCTCGCCAAAGCGCTCCTCGGGCAGGGGGCCGCGCTCCATGGCAAGGGTGTCGCCCTTGCGCGTGATGAGGCGTGCCTCGACGCCTTCCTCGCAGGCAAGTCCTGCCAGCTCGTCGGGTTCGAGCGGGTTTTGCCAGTGCTGCCACGGGTTGCGGATCAGCCGGGGCTGTTTCTGCCAGCTGGTGTCGAGGAACTGGCGAATGTCGAATTGGGCAAAGCGCATGGCGCGCTCATGCGCCTTGGCGGGGCGGCTGTCAAAACACTGTGTGCAGCTTAGGTGATTGCCTGGTGTGGCGCGCATGCCACAGTTTCCACCCGCTTCGCACCCGTCACAGAGCTGACGCCAACTCGACAAGGTTCTGAAACACAAGGGTTCCACTTGCGGCGCATCGCAGTCTCTCGGAGCTTCCCATGCGCCTTCTCGCTACTCTGCTTGCCACCTCCGCCTGTCTGGCGCCCGTCTGGGCCCATGCCGAGGGCGCCGAGGCAGCCCCCGCCGCCGCCCCCGCCGCCATGAGCGATGCCGATGCCGCCAACGCCATCGTGGTGGTGGGCAAGGGCGAGGTGCGCCAGACCCAGACCGTGACCGCGCAGGACCTGGCGCTGATGGCGCCCGGTTCCAGCCCGTTCAAGGCGATCCAGAACCTGCCCAGCGTCAACTTCCAGTCGGCCGACCCGTTCGGTTCGTATGAATGGGCCGAGCGCATCTCGATCCGCGGGTTCAACCAGAACGCGCTGGGCTTCAACCTCGACGGCGTGCCGCTGGGCGATGCCAGCTATGGCAACGACAACGGCCTGCACATCAGCCGCGCCATCACCACCGACAACATCGGCCGCGTGCAGGTGAACCAGGGCGCCGGCGCGCTGGGCAGCCAGTCGACCAACAACCTTGGCGGCACGATCGACTATGCCTCGGCCGACCCGCTCGACCACTTCGCCATCGACGCGAACGGCACGCTGGGCAGCTTTGCGGCCAAGCGCGGCTTTGTGCGGGTCAACATGGGCGTGGCCAATGGCCCGCGCGGCTATGTGTCCTACAGCTATTCCGACACCGACAAGTGGAAGGGCGTGGGCCAGCAGAAGCAGCAGATGGTCAACGCCAAGATCGTCGTGCCGGTGAACAGCCGCACCGACATCACCGGCTATTTCGACTATTCGAACCGCAAGGAAAACGACTACCAGGACATGTCGATGGGGATGATCAATCGCCTCGGCTACAATTGGGACAATAATTCGGGCAATTACGCCCAGGCCGTGGCCGTTGCCAAGGCCTATCAGAACGGCACCGCCTATCCCTCGCCGTTCCAGACGGTCGACGATGCCTATTTCGACGCCGCCGGTCGCCGCAAGGACTACCTCGGCTATGTCGGCATCAAGTCGCAGCTCTCGGACCGCATCACCGCCGAGGCCAAGGGCTATTACCACCAGAACGACGGCGCCGGCATCTGGTACACGCCCTATCTGAACGGCCCTGCCGGTCAGGCGATCTCGATCCGCACCACCGAATACGGCATCCGCCGCGGCGGCGCCATGGGCGACATCAAGGCTGATCTGGGCGCGAACAAGCTGGTCGTGGGCGGCTGGTACGAGAGCAACACCTTCCGTCAGGCCCGCCGCTATTACGCCACCGCCAGCGACACCAATCCCGGCTACGGTCTGCTCGATATGCCGACCAACCCGTTCTACACGCAGTGGCAGTTCAATTATCTGACCACGACCATGCAGTATTACGTGCAGGACACCTGGCACCTTGGCCGCCTGACGCTGAACGGCGGGTGGAAGGGCTTCCAGGTGATCGAGAGCGCCCATGCGGTGGTCAATTCGGCCAGCCTGGCGCAGGGCCGCATCACCAGCACCGACTGGTTCCAGCCCAGCTTTGGCGCCAACTACAAGATCGGCCAGCACGGCGAAGTGTTCGCCAGCTTCAGCCAGTCGACGCAGGCCTTCGTGGCGGCCGGCACCACCGGCCCGTTCTCGACCACGCAGAGCGGCTTTGACGCGATCCGTGGCAGCCTCAAGCCGCAAAGCTCGGACACCTATGAAATCGGCTATCGCTATGGCGACAGCTGGCTGACCGGCACGCTGGGCGCTTATTGGGTGAACTTCCACAACCGCCTGCTGGGCGTGACGCAGGGCTCGGGCATTCAGGGCAACCCCTCGGTGCTGACCAACGTGGGCGGCGTGCGCTCGCTGGGCATCGAGGCGCTGCTCAACGCGCGTCTTGGCCACGGCTTCTCGGCTACCGTGTCCTATTCGTACAACGACAGCACCTATCGCAACGATGTGGTGACCTATGACGCCAACAACGTGGCCACTGTCACGCCGCTGCGTGGCAAGACCGTGGTCGACGCGCCCAAGAACATGGCCCGCGCCGAGCTGAACTATGACGACAAGACCTTCTTCGGCAAGGTCGGCGTGGATTACATGTCGAAGCGCTACTACACCTACACCAACGACCAGTCGGTGGGCGGGCGCGCGCTGTTCGATCTGACGGCGGGCTATCGCTGGCACAACCACTACACCACCAAGCCGATCGAGCTGCAGCTGAACGTGACCAACCTGTTCAACGCGCACTATGTCTCGACCATTGGCACCAACGGCTTCACCAACAGCGGTGATGCGCAGACGCTGATGGTGGGCGCGCCGCGCGCGGTGTTCGGCACGATCAAGCTGGGCCTGTGAGCATGACGGCAAAGCGTATGGCCCGCCTGGGTCGCGCTCTGGCCGGGGTTGTGATGGGGGCGGGGTTTATCCTCGCCCCCATTGCCCATGCGCAGGGGCAAAAGCAGGGTAGCGCCGGGCATCCGGTGCTGATGATCTCGATCGACGGCTTGCGGCCGGGCGATGTGCTGCAGGCCGCGCAAAGGGGCATGAAACTGCCCAACCTGCGCCGTTTTGTGCAGCAGGGGGCCTATGCCTCGGGCGTTACGGGCGTGCTGCCCACGCTCACCTATCCCAGCCACACCACGCTCATTACCGGGGTGGCGCCAGCGGCCCATGGGGTCGTGTCGAACACCACCTTCGATCCCACCGCCATTAACGCCGACGGCTGGTACTGGTACAGCAGCGATATCCGCGCCACGACCCTGTGGCAGGCGGCCCACGGGGCGGGCCTGACCACGGCCAACGTGCACTGGCCGGTCAGCGTTGGCGCGCAGGGCATCGACTGGAACCTGCCGCAAATCTGGCGCACCGGCCATGCCGACGATGCCAAGCTGCTGGCGGCGCTGGCAACGCCGGGCCTGCCCGCCGCCCTCGAGCGCGACGGCGACACCTATGCGCAGGGCAAGGACGAGAGCATTGCCGGCGATGCGAACCGCACCCGCTTTGCCGTGCGGCTGATCGGGCGGCACAAGCCCGGTTTCGTCACGGTCTATCTGGCCGGGCTTGACCATGTCGAGCACCAGTCAGGCCCCGACACGCCCGAGGCCCACGCGGCGCTCGAACAGCTGGACGCTGACGTTGGCGCGCTGGTCGAGGCCGAGCAGGCCGCTCACCCCGATGCGACCATCGCTCTGGTGTCGGACCATGGTTTTGCCCCGGTCGATACCGCGTTCAACCTGTCGCGCGCGCTCATCGATGCCGGCCTGCTGCAGGTGGGCAAGGGGCCAACCGGCGCGCCGGTCATTACCGGCTGGGAAGCGGCGGCATGGGCCTCAGGTGGCTCGGTGGCGGTGGTTCTGGCCCGGCCCGACGATGCCGCGCTGCGGGCAAAGGTTGCCGCGCTGCTGAACAGGCTGAAGGCCGACCCGGCCAATCGCATCACCCGCATGCTGGAGCAGCCGGCCATCACGGCGCAGGGCGGCAATCCACAGGCGGCGTTTTATATCGATCTGGGGCCGGGGATGATGGCCTTCCCCTATCTCTCGCCCGACCTGCCGCTGGTGGGGCCAACGCCCTACAAGGGCATGCACGGTTACTTCCCGTCGGCGCCAGAGATGAACGCCACTTTCATGCTGATGGGACCGGGCGTGCCGAAGGGGCGCGATCTGGGCCAGATCGACATGCGGGTGATCGCGCCAACGCTGGCCCGGATCATGGGGGCGCAGCTGCCTGATGCGCAGGCTGCCGCGCTGGCCTTCTGATCCGGTATGTTTGATCAGTTACCGCCGCGCGTGATTATGCGCGCGGCGGTGATTGGTATTTAGATTCCCATGATGCGTTTGTTGAGTTCGCGGTCAGCGCTTGCTGCGGCGAAGTCGTCGAAGGCGTGCTGGGTGACGCGGATGATGTGGCTGGCGATGAAGGGGGCGCCTTGTGCGGCGCCGTCTTCGGGGTGCTTGAGGGCGCATTCCCATTCGAGCACGGCCCAGCCGGCATAGTCATACTGGGCCATCTTGCTGAAGATCTGCGAGAAATCGACCTGTCCGTCGCCCAGGCTGC
>DATMUT010000587.1:0-6596 GCA_035563755.1 Novosphingobium sp. | reverse complement strand
GGGCGACGTGATCGCCGCCGCGCCGGTCAATGCGGGGCTGTACTCGGTGCGGATCATTCCGGGCGTTTCTGGCGGCATGATGGTCGAGCAGCCGGGCACGGGCCGCGTGCTGGCCATGGCTGGCGGGTTCGATGCCGGGCTCGACGCGTTCAACCGCGCAACGCAGGCCGAGCGCCAGCCCGGCTCGACGATCAAGCCGTTTGTGTACGCCACCGCGCTCGACAATGGCATGACGCCGGCCACGATGGTGCCCGACCAGCCCTTCTGCGTCGATCAGGGCGGCAATCTGGGCCAGAAATGCTTCCGCAACTTTGGCGGCGAGGGCGCCTCGGGCCTGCACACCATGCGCTGGGGTCTCGAGCAGTCGCGCAACCTGATGACCGTGCACATCGCCAGCGACACCGGCATGGACAAGGTGGTCAAGACCTTCACCCGCATGGGCATCGGCACCTATCCGCCCTATTTCTCCTATGCGCTGGGCGCGGGCGAGACGACGGTGGCGCAGATGGTCAACGCCTATTCGGCGCTGGCCGACAATGGCCTGCAGCACGAGCAATCGCTGATCGACTTCATTCAGGACCGCAACGGCAAGGTGATCTGGCGCGCTGATACGCGCACCTGCACCGGCTGCAACATGGTCGACTGGGACGGCAAGCCGATGCCCCGCTTCGACCAGCGCGGCAAGCAGGTGATGGACCCGCGCACGGCCTATCAGGTGGTCCACATGCTCGAGGGCGTGGTCATTCGCGGCACGGCGGCAACGCTGCGCGATCTGGGCCTGCCGCTGTTCGGCAAAACAGGCACCACCTCGGGCCCGACGAACGTGTGGTTCATGGGCGGATCGCAGAACATGGTGGGCGGTGTGTATATCGGCTACGACCAGCCGCGCTCGCTGGGGGGCTGGGTGCAGGGCGGCACCTTTGCCGCGCCCATTTTCAAGCAGTTCGTGATGGCCACGCGCGATCACTGGGATCACACGCCGTTTCTGGCGCCGGCGGGCATTCGCATGCTGCGCGTCAACCGCGTGACCGGGCAGCAGGTGTTTGGCGGCACGCCCAGCGACGAGATCAAGGCCGACGTGATCTGGGAGGCGTTCAAGCCCCAGACCGAGCCTCAGCGCGAGACCCGCGCCGATCAGCAGGTGGCCCGCCGTGGCGAACTGCTCGACGCCATCCGGCGCGGTTTCGACGCGCTGAGCGGCAAGCGCAAGGAGCAGGCCCCGGCCGACTTTGTGGTCGAGCAGGGCGGGGTGTACTGACGCGCCTTGCCGGCGGGATAGGTGCTGGACTTGGGCGCGGTGCGGCGTATTCTCTCGCGCCATGACACGCCCCCGTCTCAGCTTCGCACGAAGCCTGTTCGCCCGCCCGCTGGCCGTTCTTGCGGCTGGCGGCGCGCTTGCCTTTTTGGCCGCGCCGGCCCAGGCCGAGTTGCCGGTGGGGGCCAAGGCGCCGCTGTTTGCCACGCAGGGCGCGCTGGCTGGCAAGGCTTTCGGCTTCTCGCTGGCCGAGGCACTGAAGAAGGGGCCGGTGGTCCTCTATTTCTACCCCAAGGCCTTCACGCAGGGCTGCACGCTCGAGGCGCATGCCTTTGCCGAGGCGATTAACGATTTCCAGAAGGCCGGGGCCACGGTCATCGGCATGTCGGCCGACAACATCACCACCCTGCAGAAATTCTCGACCGAGGAATGCCGCGACAAGTTCCCCGTGGGTGTGGCCGACGCCAGGGTCATCAAGGACTATGACGTTGCCCTCTCGCTGCTGGGCATTCCGGCCTCGCTCACCAAGCGCACGTCCTATGTGATCGGCCGCGACGGGCGGATCAAGCTGGCCTACACCGACATGGATTACCGCGACCACGTGGCCAGAACGCTGGCGGCGGTGCGCGCGCTCAAGTGAGCCGGAGTGGGGCAACTGGCCCCGCTTTGCCCGTCTTTGCCGCACAATCGTCTTTACATTGCGGGCGAAGTGGCTAACGCGCTGCGGTTCGTCTGGATTGGAGTGTTGTTGCGATGCGTGCCGAGGGGCAGGCCCATATCGACCGGATCGAAGCGGCTTTGGCGCTGGTCCGCAAGTTTCTCGACTGGGAGCGCGCGCTGCGTCGCTTCGACGAGCTGAACGCGCGGGTCGAGGACCCGAAGCTTTGGGACAATCCCAAGGAAGCTGAAGCCGTGATGCGCGAGCGTCGCCGGCTTGAAGCCAGCATTGGCGCCGTGCGCCAGATCGGCCAGGAAATGGCCGACGCCATCGAATTCGTCGAACTGGGCGAAATGGAAGGCGACGAGGACACCATCAAGGAAGGCCTGGCAACGCTGGCCGCCTTGGCGACGCGCGCCGACGCCGACAAGGTGCAGGCGCTGCTGGCCGGCGAGGCGGACGCCAGCGACACCTACCTGGAAGTCCACGCAGGCGCCGGCGGCACCGAGAGCCAGGACTGGGCCGAGATGCTGCAGCGCATGTACACCCGCTGGGGCGAGCGGCACGGCTACAAGGTCGAGCTGGTCGATTACCACGCGGGCGAACAGGCCGGCATCAAGAGCGCCACGCTGCTCATCAAGGGTGAGAACGCCTATGGCTATGCCAAGACCGAGAGCGGCGTGCACCGCCTGGTCCGCATCAGCCCCTATGACAGCTCGGCGCGGCGGCACACCTCGTTCAGCTCGATCTGGGTCTATCCGGTCGTTGATGACAATATCGAGATCGACATCAACCCGGCGGATCTGAAGATCGACACCTATCGTGCAAGCGGTGCCGGTGGTCAGCACGTGAACACCACCGACTCGGCGGTGCGTATCACGCACGTGCCCTCGGGCATCATCGTCGCCAGCCAGAACGACCGCAGCCAGCACAAGAACCGCGCCACCGCGATGAACATGCTTAAGGCGCGTCTGTACGAGGCCGAACTGGCCAAGCGCGAAGCCGCGACGAACAGCGAATATAGCGCCAAGACCGAGATCGGCTGGGGTCACCAGATCCGTTCCTACGTCCTCCAGCCCTATCAGCTGGTGAAAGACCTGCGCACCGGCGTGACCAGCACCTCGCCCGACGATGTGCTCGATGGTGCACTCGACCCGTTCATGGCCGCGGCCCTGTCGCAGCGCGTGACCGGCGAGAAGGTTGCCGTCGAGGATGTGGACTGATGGAGCAGCGGGGGTGACTGACGGTCGGGCGGAAACGCCGGTCGGCCGCAGTGGCCCCGGGCGCGGCCGAGGGCGGCGCTGGCCTGTGGGCGCGCTGGCGCGCGGCGCGGCTCTGGCTGTGCTGATGCCGGGACTGGCCTCATGCGACAAGCCGCAGGGCGTTGATGATGACCGCCCGGCAGAAGTGCGCTCTTTTCCGCGGGCCGACCGCAAACCGGCGCCGAAAGGGACCGGCGACGATGCCTCGGAAGCCACGCGCGACAGCGCGGGCGAGGCGCGCACGGTAATGGCGTTGGCGCAGATCAAGCCTGGTATGACCGTGGCCGACATTGGCGCTGGCGAAGGCTATTATACCGTTCGTCTGAGCCGGCAGGTGGGCAAGAACGGTCGTGTGCTGGCCGAGGATATTGACCAGTCCATGCTCGAGGGGCTGGGCGATCGCGTGCAGCGCGAACAGCTCGACAATATCTCGATCCGCCACGGCGCGCCCGAGGACCCGCGGTTGCCAGCGTCCAGCTTCGACCGCATTTTCATGGTTCACATGTACCACGAGGTGAAGGAACCCTATGCCTTCCTGTGGAATGTGTGGCCCGCACTGCGACCCGGCGGGCGGGTCGTCATCGTCGATCGTGACCTGCCAACGGCCCGTCACGGCATGCCACCAGCCCTGTTGTTCTGCGAAATGGGAATGACCGGGTATCGGCTTACGCAATTTCTTCGCAAACCTGCTGTTACCGGCTATTATGCCGAATTTGAAGCAGCGGGGCGGCGGCCCGAACCCAGCGAGATGCGCCCTTGCCGCGAGGCGGAAAGAAGCGCATCGTAATGGTTACCGGGCGATTGATGAGAGAAAGCAGGCAATGGGATTCAAGGGGTTAAAGCCAATTCTTTACGGCGGGCGCGAAGTGTGGCCGCTGGTTGAAGGGGGCAAGGGGGTTGCCGCGACCAACCATGCCAGTTCGGGCGCCTGGGCGGCGGCCGGCGGCATTGGCACGGTCAGCGCGGTCAACGCGGACAGCTATGACCCCGAGGGCAAGATCGTCCCTCAGGTCTATAACGCGATGACGCGCCAGGGTCGCCACGAGGAATTGATCCGCTACGCCATCGACGGCGCGGTCGAGCAGGTGAAGCGCGCCTATGACATTGCCAGCGGCAAGGGCGCGATCAACATCAACGTGTTGTGGGAAATGGGCGGGGCGCAGGCCGTGCTCGAGGGCGTGCTGGAGAAGACGCGCGGGCTGGTGACGGGGGTCACCTGCGGCGCGGGCATGCCATACAAGCTCTCCGAGATCGCGGCTCGCTTCAACGTCCAGTACCTGCCGATCGTTTCCTCGGGCCGCGCCTTCCGCGCCCTGTGGAAGCGCGCCTATCACAAGGTGTCGGAGCTGATGGCGGCGGTGGTCTACGAGGACCCGTGGCTGGCTGGCGGGCACAACGGCCTGTCCAACGCCGAAGACCCGCAGGTCCCGCAGGACCCTTATCCCCGCGTCAAGGCCCTGCGCGAGACGATGCGCGCCGAGGGGGTGCCAGATTCGGTGCCGATCGTGATGGCCGGCGGCGTGTGGTACCTGCGCGAGTGGGAAAACTGGATCGACAACCCCGAGCTGGGGACCATTGCCTTCCAGTACGGCACGCGCCCGCTGCTGACCGAGGAAAGCCCGATCCCGCAGGCGTGGAAGGACCATCTGCGCACGCTCGATCCGGGCGATGTGCTGCTGCACCGCTTCAGCCCGACGGGTTTCTATTCCTCGGCGGTGAAGAACCCCTTCCTGCTGAACCTGGCAGCGCGCAGCGAGCGTCAGATCCCCTACTCGCGCGTCGAGGCGGGCGAGCATACCGTGCAACTCGACGTGGGCGTGAAGGGCAAGAACTTCTGGGTTGCGCCCAAGGACCTGTGCCGCGCGCGCAGCTGGGTGGCCGAGGGCTTTGTCGACGCCATCCGCACGCCCGACGATACGGTGGTTTTCGTGACCGCCGAAGAGCGCATGGAAATCCGCAAGGATCAGGCCGACTGCATGGGCTGCCTGTCGCATTGCGGTTTCTCGGCGTGGAAGGACCATGACGACTGGTCGACAGGGCGCCTGGCTGATCCGCGCAGCTTCTGCATCCAGAAGACGCTGCAGGACATCGCCCACGGCGGCGATGTGAACCAGAACCTGATGTTTGCTGGCCACGCGGCCTATCGCTTCAAGCAGGATCCCTTCTATTCCAACAACTTCACGCCGACTGTTAAGCAGCTGGTTGACCGCATTCTGACTGGCGACTGACAACAGAAACGGCGCGGGTGAGGGCAACCTTGCCTGCGCTGCCTGTCTGGCCTGATTGCCCGGCCAGTTTCGGCAGAACGCGCCCAAAAAAACGCGAGGGGAGCATTTCCCTCGCGTTTTTTGTGCCTGTGCTTCAGCTCAGCCCGGTCAGCACCTGATCGGGCGGGCGGTGTCCGTCGACCCAGAAGCGGATATTGGCGATCACCTTTTCGCCGCTCGCCTCGCGCCCCTCGACAGTGGAGCTGCCCATGTGCGGCATCAGCACCACGTTGGGCAAAGCCAGCAGGCGCGGGTCGGTAGCCGGTTCGTGACTATACACGTCCAGCCCGGCGCCACCCAGTCGGCCGCCTTCCAGCGCCGCGATCAGCGCTTCCTCGTCAATCAGGTCGCCGCGCGCGGTGTTGATGACATAGGCGTCAGGCTTCATCGCCGCGATGCGCCGGCCCGAGAGGATCTGGTGCGTTTCGGGCGAATAGGGGCAATGCAGCGAGAGAATGTCAGCCTCGGCAACCAGCCGGTCGACATCGCTCTCGTACCGCGCGCCCAGCATGTTTTCGAGCGCGGCGGGCAGGCGGTGGCGGTTGTGATAGACCACCTCCATGCCAAAGGCGCGCGCGCGGTGCGCCACCGCCTGGCCAATGCGCCCCATGCCGACAATGCCCAGCCGCTTGCCGCCGATGCGGTGACCCAGCATCCAGGTCGGCGACCACCCGGTCCAGTCCTTGTCGCTGGTCAGCACGCCGGCTCCTTCCGCCAGCCGCCGCGGCACCGCCAGGATTAGCGCCATCGTCATATCGGCGGTGTCCTCGGTCAGGACGCCGGGCGTGTTGGTCACCGTGATGCCGCGCTGGAGCGCGGTCGCCACGTCGATATTGTCGACGCCGTTGCCGAAATTGGCGATCATCTTGAGCTTGCAGTCGGGATCCTTGATCACCTCTTCCATTATTTCGTCGGTAACGGTCGGAACCAGGATCTCGGCCGAGCGCACGGCGTCCACGATTTGCTCCGGCGTCATCGGCGTATCGTCGAGGTTGAGCCTGGCATCGAACAGCTCGCGCATGCGCGTCTCGATCGAGTCGGGCAACTTGCGGGTGACGACAACGAGAGGCTTTTTCTTAACCGACATGTCCTGCTCTCATGAGGCCGTTCAGACCTCATTAACCCGGGTGTTCGACACTGCCGTTTGCCGCTTG
>DATMUT010000586.1:0-3727 GCA_035563755.1 Novosphingobium sp. | reverse complement strand
CCCTTGTACGGCACCTGGCCCTCGATACCCTCGGGCACCAGCTTCATCTGGTCCTTGATGTCCTGCTGGAAATAGCGGTCGGCACTGCCGCGCGCCATCGCGCCCACGCTGCCCATGCCGCGATAGGCCTTGTAGGCACGGCCCTGATACAGGAACGTCTCGCCCGGCGCTTCCTCGGTGCCGGCCAGCAGGCTGCCGATCATCACCGTGCTGGCGCCGGCCGCCAAAGCCTTGGCCGCATCGCCCGAGGTGCGCAGGCCGCCATCGCCGATGATCGGCACGCCGGCTGCTGCTGCTGCCTCGGCCGCCTCCATGATGGCGGTGAGCTGGGGCACGCCAACGCCGGCCACAATGCGCGTGGTGCAGATCGAGCCAGGCCCGATGCCCACCTTGACCGCATCGGCGCCCGCATCGATCAGCGCGCGGGTGGCCTCGGCGGTGGCGACGTTGCCGGCCACGACCTGCGCCGCGTTCGACAGCTTCTTCACCCGCTCGACCGCGCGGGCCACGTCGCGGTTGTGGCCATGGGCGGTGTCGATGATGACCACGTCGCACTCGGCGTCAAGCAGCGCCTCGGTGCGGGCAAAGCCCTTGTCGCCAACCGTGGTGGCAGCCGCCACGCGCAGGCGCCCGGCGGCATCCTTGGTGGCGTTGGGATAGGTCACGGCCTTCTCGATATCCTTGACCGTGATGAGGCCGACGCAGCGATGCGCGTCATCGACCACCAGCAGCTTCTCGATCCGGCGGGCGTGCAACAGGCGGCGCGCCTCTTCCTGATTGGTGCCCAGCTTGACGGTGGCCAGGTTCTCATGCGTCATCAGCTCGCGCACGGGCTGCGCGGCATTGTCGGCAAAGCGCACGTCGCGGTTGGTCAGGATGCCCACCAGCTTGCCGCTCGCCTCGACCACCGGGATGCCGCTGATGCGGTTGGCCTGCATGATCGCGCGGGCCTCGCCCAGCGTGGCATCGGGCGAAATGGTGATGGGGTTCACCACCATGCCGCTCTCGAAACGCTTGACCGCGCGCACCGCGGCGCACTGCTCCTCGATGGTCAGGTTGCGGTGCAGCACGCCAATGCCGCCCATCTGCGCCATGACAATCGCCATGTCGGCCTCGGTCACGGTGTCCATGGCCGAGGAGATGACCGGAATGTTCAGCGCGATGCCTTTGGTCAGCCGCGTGCGGGTATCGGCCATGCTGGGCACGATGTCGGATTCGGCCGGACGCAGCAACACGTCGTCGAAGGTGAGACCGAGGGCGATGTCCATAATAGCCACGCTGATCTTTCGCTTTGAGGGCCCAGCAAAGGGCACAGGGGATTCGTGGCGGCCCATGTAACCAAGCCGGGGCAGAAAGGCCAGAGGGCTTTGCGGCGAATAGGTGTGCGAATGGAAAAGCAGCCCTTGCGCGCCCCGTGCCCCTTGCCCGCCCAAGCAAAAGGGGTGGCCCGCAGGCTGCGGCGCCCCCCCTTTTTATTCACCACGGCTCCGGTCAGACAGAGCCGCCGGCCCGCCTCACTTCTTGGGCGCGCACTTGATGAATTTGCCCTTGGCGTCCTTGCAGGGCGCAGCCTTGGCGGGGGTCGCGGCAGGCTTTGCGGCCATGGCCGGGCCAACCGGCTTTGCAGCCATGGCCGGGCCGGCCGGCTTGGCAGCCCTGGCCGCGCCAACGGGCTTGGCGCCGGGCGTGCCGCACTTGGCGAACTGGCCCTTGGCATTGCGGCACTGCTCGGCGCTGGCAGCGGCAGGAGCGGCAATGACGGCGAAAATGGCAAGCGGAAGCAACAGCTTCTTCATGATAACCCTCCACGGATCCTGAGGTCACGAAAGGTGACGCGCAGGTGGTATTGCCCCGGCGCTGGCGCGTCAATGAATGCCGCATTCAGCCCGGCGCAAGCATCACGGGTTTGCCGGGCGCGACCCCTGCCCCGATGCCTGCCCGGCCGTGCCAGACCACCGGGTCGCGTCGGCAAAATAATTCACCAGCGCCACATGAAACAGCACATCCTCGGCCGCGCCGCCCAGTTCCAGCTCGGGCTTCACCACGTCAAGCGGGCGGTGATAGTCGGTGTCAAAGAAATGCTCGAGCCGGCCGATTTCTCCATAGGCGCTCGTCACCATCACCGCCGGCACGTCATGGTTCATCAAGGCCCAGCCATCCTGCCGGCGAATGTATTGATTGGGCGCGGTCGAATCGGACAGGCGGCGCTTTTGCGCGCGGGCGACCACGGCAATCCCCGCGTCGAGCGGCGTCATCCCCTTGCCCACGATGCCCAGCGGCGTGCCTGCCGGCGCGATCGCCAGCGAATCGAGATTGAAGGCCGCCACGATATTCTTGAGCGGCATCGGCGGCTGCTCGGCAAAGGCTTCGGCACCCAGCAGGCCCAGCTCCTCGGCGGTGGTCGCCAGCACATAGATGTCGCGGTCGTGCGCCAGCGGCGGCACAGCCAGCCTGCGGGCGATCTCGATCATGGCGGCAACGCCACTGGCATTGTCGACCGCGCCATTGCAGATCAAATGCTCAGCCGGCGGGCTGGCGCAAATGCCAAAATGGTCCCAATGGGCCAGCAGCAGAACCGCGCCGGTTTCGGGCCTGCGACCGGGGATCTTGCCTATCAGATTATGCGTGCGGATCGTTGTCTCGCGCGTCGTGGCCTCCATGCTGGCCGATATGTCGAGCGGGCGGGCGGCAAAATCGCTGCGGTCGGCCTCGGCCTCGAGGCTGGCCAGCGCCTGCCCGCTGCCAGCCAGCAACTGCGCCAGCCCCGCCGGCGAAAGAAAGGCCTCAAGGTCGCCGCCCAGCGCCTCGCTGGCCAGCGCATAGCCCGACCGCTTGCGCCGCACGGCCACGTTGTTCAGACTGCGCTCGCCATCAAGCACCGTGAGCACTGCCAGCGCGCCATTGGCCAGCAGCGCGTTCTGGCGCGCACCACGCGGGGCGCCCGGTTCGCCGCCCTTGTCCAGCAGGACAGCAACGCGGCCCGCCAGCTCGGCGCGCGGCGGCACATCGCGCCCGCGCCCGACGAAATACAGCGGCGCGCGCTCGACCAGGCTGCGCCGCCCCGAGGTCAGCACCAGCCATTCGCCCGGATCGACCGCCACGGGCCGCCCCTTGCGCCAGAACTGCGCGGCCGACCCTGCCGGCTCGCGCGCGACGAGCGCAACCGGCGCGAACCACGGATGCCCCGGATCATTCGTGCCCGATTCCAGGCCCATGTCGAAGAACTGCTGCCCGATGTAGCGCAGCGTGCGCGCCTCGCCATCGGTGCCCGGATCGCGCCCGGCAAAATCATCCGATGCCAGAATGCCGATGTGCGTAAGCAACGCCTGCTCGACCTGCTGGCGGGGCGACGCCTTGCGGGCCATGGCCGGCTGCGCGATCAGCCCCAGCGCCAAGCCCAGGCCAGCACCAAGGCCCAGCACCCGGCCAAATCCACGAGAAAAAAGCCGCGCCCCCCCGGTCACGCACCGCAACCTTGACCCACCTTCGAACGCTGCAGGGGCTCGCCTCATCGCCCCTTCGTACACGATGTGTCCCTCGCGGCAAGGCGGCCCCAAGCGGTTCGTCGCAACTGTATCGGCAAGAGTGCAACAATCTGGGGGAACAGGCACAGAAAAAGGGCGGAACAGCCAATGCTGCCCCGCCCCGATTTCCAGCCTGTGCCGCGCGATCAGTAAACGCGCTTCTTGGGCTTGATGTAGCTCACATCGTCGGTCAGCGTGTATTC